>JADFXY010000479.1:1171-3263 GCA_015233355.1 Deltaproteobacteria bacterium
CTTGGATGTTCCTTCAGGAGGGGCCGGATGACCTTCCACCACGGCCAGATAGATCTTAACGATTTGGCGGCTACGAAACTGTTCCGATAACCGTCGGGCCGCTTTGGATGTCTTGGCAAACAGGACCACTCCCGACACCGGGCGGTCCAATCGATGCAGTAAACCCAAAAAGGCTTGGCCGGGTTTTTGGTATTTTTGTTGCAACCAGTGCTTACCCAGATCCAACAGGGACTGCCGACCGGTGCTGTCGCCTTGGGTGAGCATTCCTGCCGGCTTGAACATACCCAAGAGATGATTGTCTTCATATAGGACGTTCTGAGCAAGAGTTTCAAGACTCAGATCCGGTGTGATGATCACGGATATCTCTCCCTGATAATAGAATCCAACATCGAACGATCATAACCAAAGGCGGGTTGATGAAGCCCAGTTTAGATTACCTGAATCAACTTTTCAAACAGTGCGGCATCAAGCTCTCAGAAAGAGAGAGCCGGTTGTTTTGGACCTTCCACCAGCACCTCAGGGACAGAAACGAAGAGTTGGATCTGACTCGAATTCGCCGGTTTGAAGACATGGTGTTCAAGCACTATGCCGATTGTGCGCTGGTTCCTAAATTGGTAGAGTTGGCCTCACCGCTGCTCGATATCGGCACGGGGGCTGGATTTCCGGGTATTCCCATAAAGATCATGCGGCCGGAGATTCAGTTAATTTTGGCCGAGGGGCGGGGCAAGCGGGTAGCCTTCCTAGGAGAAATGATCAAAACGCTGGAACTGCGCCAGGTCGTGGTCTACCCGCATAAAGTGTCCGGCAGTTTCGAACATCAGGTCAAAACGGTGATTACCCGCGCATTTGAACCGATGATGGAAACACTTCGGCGGGCCGGCTCATTTCTTCCTCCAGGCGGAAAAGTGGTTTTCATGAAAGGCCCGGGCTGTGATGAAGAGATTGCCGACTCCTGCCGCGAATATGACCAGGAATACCGGTTAGACCGAGACATCCCGTACGTCATTCCAGGCACAACCTTTCAGCGGCGGTTGGTGGTTTTTGCCCGGACCGAGGAATTGATGCGATTTCGTCAAGATGGGGAGTCCCAATCGCAGGCGGTTCCAGCCGGCCCACATGCGGACCGGATGAAAGTAGCTGAAATTAACAGTCCGGCCAATGAGACGTTCAAGACCTTCGTCAAGGTGCTGTCGGGTCGGGGGATCAAAAAACATGGCCTGGCTCTAATTTCCGGACCCAAGCAAGTCAAAGAAATTCTGCGTGATTTTCCAGAGCGGTGTCAGGGATTGCTGGTTTCGGGCAAAGGTTCAGAGGAGATCGAAGGAGGTCCGCCTCATGTGACCATATATCGCCTCCATCCCGAGCTTTTCCGTCAAATCGATCTGTTCGGCACGAATCGGGAAATTCTCCTGGTCACGCAGACGCCTTTACCGGTCTGGTCCGATGCCCTATGGTCAACAGGGTGTACCTTGTTTGTTCCATGCCAGGATCCGGCTAATGTTGGAGCGCTTATTCGGTCAGCGGCCGCTTTCGGGGCAGCCGGAGTAGTATTACTGAAAGAAGCGGCCCACCCCTTTCACCCCAAATGTGTTCGGGTGGCGGGGAGCACCCTGTTCAGAACAAAATTATGGGCCGGACCATCAATCCAAGAGTTGGCCTCCAGCCGGATACCGCTGATCGGGCTGTCTCCAGATGGATCGGACGTGGCATCTTTCCAATTCCCCGAGACTTTTGGCCTGATTCCCGGATTGGAGGGGCCGGGGTTGCCCGCCGCGGTCGGCCGTCAGGTGACCCTGTCCATCCCTATGGCCGAACAGGTCGAGTCAATTAACACCGCACTCTCGGCCGGGATCACCCTTTATCTATGGCAGCGGCAGTTGCGTACTCCCCGATGAGCATCCGGGATCTGATCCTATCACCCCGAAACAGTTAACCCGCAACCAGTACCGTAACTCGAAACACTAGGACGCCTCAAACCTGAGGCTAACCCCGTCAAAGGTAACTTTCTGGATAGTCGTCCGATCGACCTTATCAAGGATGTCCGACAGCAGCTCCATGTTAAATACGACAATTTTTTCGTTAGGATGAATCA
>JADFXY010000047.1:0-16983 GCA_015233355.1 Deltaproteobacteria bacterium
ACGCCAGGGTTGCGGGGATCGTCTTCGGGGATACCGGCTTCGACTTTACCAACCAGATCGGAGCCCACATCGGCCGCTTTGGTGAAGATCCCGCCGCCCATACGAGCAAACAAAGCGATGGAACTGGCGCCCATGGCGAAACCATTAATGGTTACGGCCGTAGCGGGATTGCCGCCATAAAGATAAAAGAATATGCCCACGCCCAACAGACCTAAACTGGCCACGGACAGACCCATTACCGCGCCGCTCAGATAGGACACGTTCAGGGCCTTGGCCTGGCCGTACTTATTGGCCGCCTCAGCCGTCCGGGAGTTACCTTTGGTGGCAGCCGTCATACCGAAGTAACCGGCCAACATCGAACAACATGCACCACTCAAAAAGGCCACACCCGTTTGCCAGCCGATGCCGTAGGTCAGAAGCCCGAAGACGATGGCGATGAAGATCATGAGAATGGAGTATTCTCTCTTTAGGAAGACCATCGCACCATCGTGGATCATCTCTTCCAATTCCTGCATCTTCTCGTTGCCATTGGGTTGGCTTTTGACATAAGAGTAGATCAACATTGCCACGATGATCCCTGCTATGCCGAAGAATGGAGCAAATACGGTGTATCCAATCATACCTGTGTACCCTCCTCGTTTTGTTTTGGGTTAAAGGGATTAAATATGTTCATTGCCGCCGCAGCCCCGGATATAACTATTAATTCCAGCGCCTCGGCAGCCCGGCTTAAAATTCCTTCAAGGTGTTCTTGTTGATCGTGATAAAACCGGTCCAGGACATACTTGTCTACTTGTTCACCGAACCGGGGACGTCCGATACCGACTTTAACTCTGGTAAAACTTTTTGTTCCCAGCACCTGAATTATTGAACCGACGCCTTTGTGTCCGCCGGGACCGCCTTGCCTGGCGATCTTTATCCGTCCGAATTCCAGGTCCAGGTCATCATGAACCACAATTGCGTCTGCGTGGTCAATCCGAAAGTAGTCGATCAATTCGCCTATTGGCCGGCCACTCAAGTTCATAAACGTCTGAGGCTTGACCAGCAGGATCTGATCCGTATGCAAAGCAAACCTACCGATCAGGGCGCCAAATTTGTTGGTAGATATGGTTGTGCCATGGCGCTCGGCCAGGTGATCCACCACCATAAATCCGAAATTGTGCCTTGAACTGTCATAGGGTTTGCCGGGGTTACCCAGGCCGGCGATAACTTTCACCCGCTTTCCCCGGTGCTGTTAGGCGAAATACAGGCTTTGGCCAGATCGTTTCACCTCCTTCAGATTAGTGCGGTTTTCGAATCCTTACCGCCACCTAGTCCCCAGAAGCTTCAGCCTTGGTTCCTTCCGTCTCCTCCCTGGGGAGGGTCATGGTGGCCACCGTAAAATTGACGTCTGCTACTACTTCTGCTCCTTCCGGGAGCACAATATCTTTGGCATGAAGGCTGTCCCCGACATCGAGGTCGGATACATCGGCGAAGATTTCATGCGGAATGTCTTTGGGTAGGCACTTGATGACCACATCGCGTGAGACTTGATCCAAGATCGCCCCTTTAGCCAGACCAATGGGCTTTCCGGTTAGGACCACCGGGATCGTGACCTCAATCAATCTGTCCATCAGAGGACCGTAAAAATCGGCATGCACGTAACTCAATTTCATGGGATGGACTTGTACTTCTTTTAATAAGACGGACTTTGTCCCTACCGAATCGAGGCCTTTGATGGTCAGGTCGAACAATCTTGATTCACCGGTATGGGATTTGATAAACTTGTCAAAGGCAACGGCGTTGAGGGACAAGAGGATGCTTTTTTCACCGGGGGCATAAAAAACGGCAGGGACAAATCCTTTGGCCCGGAGTTTCCGAGCGGCTGATTTCCCGGTGTCTTTTCTCATTTCTGCTTCAAGAGCAAATTGCGTCATTAAAATCTCCTCATTCTTCCCGGAAATTCGTCGGAAACTGAGAATCAGATCCGGGTATATGAAGTAATCGGCGGTCGCATTAAATGAACAATGAACTCACCGAATCTGAGTTATGGATACGTCTGATAGCTTCGCCGAACAAAGCGGCTGTCGATAGGGCCGTTATTTTCCCTAACTGCGTGGCTTCTTCATGGAGAGGGACGGTATCAGTGATTATGAGCGAACGTAAGGCTGAATTCTTGATGCGGTCCAGGGCCGGGCCGGACAATACCGCATGGGTGCAGCAGGCGTGGACCTCCGTGGCGCCCTGGGCGATAACGGCGTCGGCAGCATTGGTCAAGGTGCCGCCCGTGTCCACCATGTCGTCTACCAATATGGCCCGTTTTCCTTTCACCTCGCCGATAAGATACATGACCTCCGAAGTATTTGGAGAATCTCTCCGCTTGCCGATTATGGCCAGCGAGGCGCCCAACCGCTTGGCATAGGCATTAGCCCGTTCGGTGCCGCCTGTATCAGGTGAGACGATAACCAGGTTGTTATCGAAATTTTCTTTAATATAGTTGAGTAACACCGGCGCCGCAAAAAGGTTGTCCACCGGGATGTTGAAGAATCCCTGAATCTGGCCGGCATGGAGGTCCATCGTCAGGACCCGGCTGGCTCCGGCGGTAAAGATCAAGTCGGCGACTAGTTTGGCGCTGATGGGGACCCGGGGATCAACCTTCCGGTCTTGTCGGGCATAACCATAGTAGGGAATAACGGCGGTAATCCGGCTGGCCGAGGCCCGGCGAAAGGCGTCGATCATAATCAGCAGTTCCATCAGATTTTGATTCACCGGCGGACAGGTAGGCTGGATTAAGAAGACGTCGCGGCCGCGGACATTTTCCTTAATTTTAATAAATACTTCGCCGTCACTGAAGTTGCGTATTTCGATCTTGCCTGGTTCCAGCCCCAAATAGGTGGCGATGCCCTTGGCTAAGACCGGATTTGCCATCCCGGAGAAAAGAAGTAAACCATTAATCATGAAAACTCACCCGCTATCCTACAGGCCGTAGGTCTTATTGAAAATAAAACATAATCAACGCTAACCTGGGCCGGTATCCTTAGTGGGCGAAATTGGCCGGGCAGCGACGCGATTCAAGTATTGTGGATGCCGAAAATATTTTTAGAAGCCGTGGAGAGGGCGTCCGGCGGCCGAAGGCCGATGTTTTGGTCTGGTTATGCTAATTGCTGGAAGAGAGTGTATTGGCTGGGGTGGGAGGATTCGAACCTCCGAGTGCGGGATCCAAAGACCCGTGTCTTACCGCTTGACGACACCCCAGTAGGTTAGGCGTGAAAAAATTCACGATCAACAAAAAATATTTTACTCTTCTTACGATAGACACCGACCGGGGCGCTAAACTCCCCTGGCTAACCAGACCCCTGACCCAAATTCCGGAGTTAGGCTTTGAAACGCTCGTTCCGCCTTAACCCGATCCTGAAAAAGACCGAATACGGTTGATCCACTACCGCTCATCAACGCGCCACCTGCGCCTGATGTCAGCAGTCTTTGCTTAACCGCCTCCACCTCCGGGTATTCGGGAAATACCACATCTTCAAAATCATTTTTTAACATATTGAAAATATTAAAACTACCATCTCGAATATGATCGACTATAAATTCATTTTGATCCTTTGTCAACTTTAAATTTAACTTTTCGTAGGCCCAGGCGGTAGAAATTCGTCGCCCAATGTTAACCAAAACGTAACTTAGACGCGGAAGACCTTTGATTTCGGATAGTCGCTCCCCTATCCCCTCGGCCACGGCCGGGCCCCGAAAAATAAAAAAAGGAACATCGGCCCCTAAACTCCGGGCCAGCTCCATTAACCGGCTGGTCGGCACCCGTGACCCGAACAGATGATTCAGCCCGACCAATGTGGCCGCGGCATCACTACTGCCTCCTCCAAGACCTGCGGCCATGGGGATGCGCTTGACCAGGGACATACTCACCCCCGACGTCAGACCGGCCTCGGCCAAAAAAAGCCTGGCCGCCCGATAAACGATGTTTCCTTCGTCGGCTGGTAGGTTGGCCCCTGTTACCGTTAATTCAATGCCCCCTGGGCGGGCCGAGAGGGTCAAGCGGTCGCACAAACTTATCCGTTGCATGATGGAAAAGATATTGTGATAGCCGTCATCCCGGCGGCCTAAGACTTCCAATCGCAGGTTCACCTTGGCGGGGCAAAGCAATGTCAGGGCGGGCAGAGAAAGGCTCCTTGTCTACGTGTTGCGGGTTGCGTGTTTCGAGTTATTTAACGGCGGCGGCTTGAACGTATTTTATTCGGAGTTCATACAGCAGACCGTCAAGCAGCTTGTCTTCCTCAGCGGTCAGATTACCTTTGGTCTTCTCCTTAAGCATGGCCAGCAGGTCGATATTGTACTTGGCCAGTTCCAGGTCTCGTTCCATCTTCCCGCTGTTGAGGTCTGGCATCTGGCCAAGACTGATGAAGGTAGTCGTGCTCAGAGAAATGACCAGTTGGGCCAAGCTCGGACTCGGCAGAGAAACGTTTTCTTCCTCAGTCCGGGGGGGTGGTGTCTCGGCCTTCTTTTCCGGTCGAGAGGCCTGGGGTTCGGGAGCCGGCCTGGTGACAGACTCGGGCGCCCCCTGTTCCACGGGACTCGGCTCATCCGGGGAAGGACTGAAAATCCTTCTGTCTTTAACTGTAAAGCCTTTTTCTTCCTGGGTCATATTTCACCCTATAGGAGCACCAAGGCTCCATTTCAGGAGCCCGGCGTCCTTACAGATCACAGGTTCAGTTGGATGGCCGAATCTATGTGCTTCTGGGCCTTGATTATCTGCATAATCGACTCGGGAATCACCGAATTGGTCGTCAACAGAATTACGTTTCTTTTGTGTTCCGGTTCTTGGCCTACGTTCATTTGGGAGATATTGATGTTGTTGTTACCCAAGACTGTGCAGATTGCTCCGATGACCCCTGGTTTATCATGATTATAGATGAGTAATTGATGACCTTGGGGCTCGGCCTCCAGACGGAAATCGTTCAGTCTGACGATCCTGGGGTCTTCTGTTCCGAAAATCGTCCCACGCAAGGTGGTTTCCATTTCAGAGGTGACTACCTTAATGGAAATCATATTGACGAAGTCTTCAACGGTGCGGGTCTTGCTCTCCAGGACCTTGATCCCCCGTTCGGCCGCGATGATCGGGGCGTTGACAAAGTTAACCATATGGGACATGAAGGGAGATAAAATCCCGACGATGATCGAGGTGGTCAAGGGAGCAGTCGGCTGTTCGGCCAGGTCGCCCTGATAAGTAATTTCTATTTGTTTTATCCCGCCCCGGCAGATCTGGCCCTGAAAAGAACCCATTTTTTCGGCCAACACAAAAAACGGCTTCATCTTGGCCATGACTTCAGCCGTAACCGAAGGCACGTTGACCGCATTCTTAATGGCGCCGGTTTTCAGGTAGTCGATGATCTGTTCGGCCACGGATACGGCCACGTTCTTTTGGGCCTCCACAGTGGATGCCCCGAGATGAGGAGTGCAAATGAGATTGTCCAGATCCAGCAACGGGGAATCCAGCGGCGGTTCGGTCTCGAACACGTCCAAGGCGGCGCCGGCCAACTGACCGCTTTCCAAAGCTTCTTTCAGGTCCACCTCGTTGACTATCCCGCCGCGGGCGCAATTGATCAGCATGGCCCCGCGTTTCATTTTGGCAATATTGTCTTTGTTGAACAGGTTGAGCGTGTCTTTGGTTTTTGGGGTGTGAACGGTGACATAATCGGATTGCTTAAGCAGTTCGTCCAGGGTGACCAGGGTGACCCCCATGGCCTGGGCTGCTTCAGACGTGCCGAAGGGATCATATCCGATAACCCGCATTTTCAGGCCTAACGCCCGGTCAGCCACAATGGACCCGATCTTGCCCAGGCCGACGATGCCAAGCACCTTATCTTGGACTTCTCTTCCGGAAAACTTACTCTTTTCCCACTTCCGAGACTTCAGAGAGGCTACCGCCTGGGGAATCTTCCTTGACAGGGCCAACATCATGGTGATGGTATGTTCGGCGGTGGTCACGGTATTGCCCAGAGGGGTATTCATGACGACAATGCCCCTTTTACTGGCGGCAGAGATATCCACATTATCCAACCCGATGCCGGCCCGTCCGACGACCTTCAGCTTTTTGCCGGCTTCGATGATGGCGGCGGTCACCTTGGTGGCGCTTCTGATAGCCAGGGCGTCATAATCGCCGATAATCGCGGCCAACTCTTCCGGCGCCAAACCCGTCTTGACGTCGACTTCGATCCCTTCCGCTTCCTGGAACAATTTGATGCCTTCTTCAGACATCTTGTCGCTGACCAGAACTTTCATTGGGCCCCTCCTATCAAAACTTCTTCCGCCGCCTTGACCCCGGCCCCCACCTCAAACTTATAGCCAAGCTCCACCAGAGTCATCTCCAGGGCCGAAATGGCCGTAATCAGGTCAAACCGATCCACATAACCCATGTGAGAAATACGGAATATCTTGCCCTTAAGCGAGTCTTGACCACCGGCAACTGTGACGCCGTGTTTGTCTCTCAAAATTTTTACAATCTTTCCGGCGTCCATGCCTTCGGGGGCGAGAAACACCGTTAAGGTTTCGGACGGAGAATCTTTGGGGAACATGGCTAAACCCAATCCCTTAGCCGCGGCCCTGGCGGCCTTGGCCAGAAGAGCATGGCGGGCGAACATGACCTCCAACCCTTCGGCCTTGATGTCCCGCAACACCTTTCGGAGGCCGAAGACCAGGCTGACGGCAGAAGTGTAGGCGCCTTTATTTTCTAACAGATTCTTCCGTTCTTTCTTAAAGTCGAAGTAAAATTTGGGTAAATCCGAACGAGCCATCATCTCCAGGGCAAGTTCGCTCAGGCTGACGAAGGCCAGACCCGGAGGCAGGCCCAAGGCCTTTTGCGACCCGGACACAACCACGTCCAGCCCCCATTCGTCGGTCTTGATGTCATAAACGCCTAAGGCCGAAATGGCATCCACGACCAGGGCCACGCCGCTGAATTCCTTGACCACGGCTCCGATTTCCTGGACCGGAAATTTCACACCGGTGGAGGTCTCATGGGCCTGGATGTAAACAGCTTTAATCGCCGAATCCTTTTTTAGATGATCCCGAATGACGCCGGGATCGGGACCATAGCCCCATTCTACGTCAATATTTACCGGAGTTAAACCATATGCCGAAATAATCTGAGCCCATCTCTCGCCGAATTTACCACCCCGCACCACCAGGCCCTTGTCACCTTTGGCCAGCAGGTTTGACACCGATCCTTCCATTCCGCCGGTGCCGGTGGCCACCAGGGTCAGCACTTCGTTCTTAGTTTGAAACAGATACTTCAACCCTTCCCGCACTTCGGCCAGAATCTCAGAAAATTGAGGAGAGCGGTGATGGATGATGGGTTGCGCCATTTCCAACAAAACTTCCGGAGACACAGGAGTTGGCCCCGGCGCCATAAGGTATTTCTTTTTCATAGTTCCCTCTAGGTAAATTGACGAGTTTTCCTCCGGTTGCATCAACAGCCGGTTGAATCAATAGTGGTTGGTCAAACAAGACAGGTAACTCACTCTTGGCCCGAGTATAAAAAGCCTTCTCCCGGACTCCCCTAACCTCCCGAGGCCGGGCTGAGTGAATTCCTATCTGTGGGGTAAGGAATTGATTGGTCAAAAGGAACTTCAGAGAGGTTCTATAATACGGTGGAAAGAATTTGTCAAGAGGTTATCCTAATCGGGACTGGGCAAATGCGATGTATTTGAGTTCGAGTTGGCCCATCCCGGCCGGTACACAATCATGACAGCCGTTAATTGCTTATAAAAAAAAAGATATAATATAAATAACTTCCTGTGAGGGGCAAACACAGGCGTTATATTGATTTCATACCCGTTAGTTCAGGGGCGGCAAATGATGCTCCATGGGTCGGCCGCCGGAGCTTTCCTTTATCTGTCTATAGTGAGAACTCAAGAGGTCATTTAATAAGTTGCGATCGTAATCAGCCATGTTTTTAAAAACTAGTTTCTTCTGCAATTCTCTTTTGGGATGACTCAAAGCAAGTCTACCGAATGCCTCATCAATAAACGAAACGGAGGCGATCAAGCGGTTGTTGAAGTCGACTTCAAACACATCTGTCTTATCCCACAATTCCATCAACAACTTATTTACCTTATCCCCATCTGCTCTTGTAACCGAATTACTCCCGCATACTTCCATTATGTTAATTTTCATAGTAGGCCCCTCAAAAAATTGATTCCGTTTCTGAGTCGAGGAAGTAGTAACCTTCTTTATCGACATCTATGGTTAAGTTGATAATGGTGCCATTGAAATATCCATCGTAGAGTCTGTTCACCGGCTTAGTTCTTGATGAGGGAAATGTCCACTTAGCACTACCAGACATAATAGTCATCTTCCCGGTATTCACACCTACAAATCTCTGGATATGATTTAACCCGTATCCGCCGACAGAACTATCTCGGCTGGTGATTCCTTCTTTAACGGCCAAATCTATGGCTTCATAATCATCAGTTAATTTCTGATATATAGATGACTTTTTTTAGTGAGTTCAATATGCCTATGCCAACATCCGTAATACAGACATCTATTGCTTTCTTCTTTGGATAACATTGAGCACAAACGTAGCAACCTTCATCGGACATGCTATGCTCAAAGGTATTCGGCATAACCTCAATAAGAGACATCAACAAAGAGTCCCTGACACCATTTGATATGGCAATGCTGTTGTGGAAAACCTCTATTATCTGTTCAGCAAGTGAATAATCGGGGGTGTAGACTCGTTTCAGTTGGACATGAGGTGCTTGAATTCTGTGATCTACGGGGCAATGTCATTGACTTAAGCGGGCGAACAATCGTGCTAACTTTTTTAAAATAGACCATTCCGAATAAGCCCCAACGGGGCGCTCTAGGTTAGCCCAGGGCAGCGCCCTGGGAAATACGGCATGTTACGTGTCAGCAGGATGGTCAGGTGATCAACCAACCCATGGAGCCGTTTCCTTTGAATGGGATATCCGGCTACGGCTGAGGTGCTGAATTGCCAAGGATTTTATGAGGGCGTTATATGTTATTTTGTATAGTTGTTACCCATCCCCAGGGCGCTGCCCTGGGCTAACCTAGAGCGCCCTTTCAGGGCTTAATCGGAATTGGCATTTATTAAAATCAGATCCGATTGACCTGCCCTTAAATCAATGACATTGATCTACGGGGGCTAAATTGAAGAACTCGTTGAACCCTATAGCGGAAAGAAATAGCTCTGTTTTTGGTTTTAATGGGGGGTGTAGCACCATTTTTTACCATCGGCCACGCAGGTGGAAATGGCACCAGCCACCATAACGATACCAAACGGAGATAAGAATTCCGTTTGAGAAAGATCGAATGAAATATTCGTTTCTATAGTGGCCTTAACCCCATTAAAAAGTCTAATGAGTTCATGTGAATTCTGAATGGTTGAATACCTGGGGTAGGTAAGGATCATAATCATCGTCCAACTAAAAGAAATAGGTCAAGTACACACTCGATGAGGTTGTGGGGTGTCGCTCAACTGGTCTAACGGTGTTACAGTAAGTCAATCATCACAAACTATAAACGAAATGTAGGTGTGGCCAGAAATGATGGTGTGCTTGACCTCATTAGCTATCTTGCCCAGCAGATAAAGACCCAAGGTGGCCAGTTCGGCCTGGCTGGATTGTCTGAGATTGGGCATTTTGTCCGTCTGATCCACGTCCTCTATCTTTTCCCGTCCTTTGATTTCTACAATGATCCCCTCTTCCTCCCGGGACAGGCCGAATACGACCCGGCTGGCGATGTCTTTCCGCTGAAACTCATGGCTGATGTGCATAAAAACTTCTTCGCAGGCTAACTGCAACCGGTCCACCCCACGAGACGAAAAATCCTGGCTTCCGGCCCACTCGGCGATACGTTTCAGGCTGGGCCGCAACTGACTCACCACCGGTTTAACGCCAAATCTCAGCCGCGGCTTAGGCATACAATGGAAAATGGTGCTGAGGATAAGGGCATTCAGCCCTCCGACAGCCACGGCGTTGTTAAATAGCGTTTTCAAGGCCAGAGGCAGTACCGTGGGAAAGAAGTCCTTAGTCTCGGCCATGATCCCCAGACACAGAGATGTCCCGACCAGTATCCCGGTATGATGATTTAGCCCCGCGGTAATGATCAACCCCAATCCCGAATGGATCATCATGGCCAGAATGCCGACCAGAAAACCGCCTTCCACGGCGCCGGGCATATCCACAATCAACGCTCCGGCCTTGGGACAGAAGGCGAACAAGATCAGCGTCACCGCTCCGCCCACTCCCACCGCCCTGGACGCGACCCCGGTTAATTTTACCACCGGGATGTTTTCACTGTAAGTTTCGTTGGGCGTCGTCCCGGCCAGGCCACTCAAAATGTTACCGATCCCATCGGCGTAGAGACAACCCTGTACCCTGGCGTAATCGATTTTTTTGAAATCCCGATGCGAGATGGGTTGCACGGCCATGGCATTGCCGATGGACATCATCGTATTAACAATGGTGGCCAACACGAAAGCGGCAAATAGGGGGAAATGGTTCCAGCCTAAATTCGTGGCCAACCCCGGCCAACTTCCTTGAGGCAGACCAAACCAGGGGGCGGTGCGGGTATGCGTCAGGTAAAAAATCCCGAAAAAATGGGCGGAAAGCATGCCCAAAGCCATGGAGATGACCGGGGCCCAGATTTTAAGATGCCGGTTACCGAACAAGCTAAGACAAACAAAAGAAAACAGCGTGATAAACCCGGTGCAGAAACTCTGGTAAGACCCATAATCGGGAGAATCCTTTGCCCCGACCCATTCGTGCAGACTCACCGGCAGCAGGGTCAAGACGATGAGCAAAATAACCACCCCTCCGACGGTGGAGGTGATAATATGCCTCAGGTGCCGCAAGAAATAGGCCATAATAAATTGCACCGGCACGGTCAGCAGGGTCAAGGAAGCCATCAAGGCGAAGCCGCCCAACTTCACCGCCTCAGTGCTGCAGGCCAGGTAAACCGTGGAGCTGCCCATGAATATAACATATCCGGAGCCCACTGGGCCGAGGCGCAGCACCTGAATCAACGTCGCCAAACCCGCCACCACGGCCGCGGCAAAGCAGGCGTATCGGATATGGTCCACCGGGGCGCCGCCCGCCTTCCCGATGATCACCGGAAACAAGATGACTTCATTATACATAATCATGATATGCTGAAGAGCCACCACCGCGATAATCCACAGTGGAGGGCGCTCGTTGACATCATAGGCAAGATTGGTTTTTTTAAAATTTTCTTCCAAATGAGTTGGCCTTCCTGCTCGGTGCTGGTTGCTCGTTGCTCGTTAATCACATTAATTCATAAAGAATATAGCCCGAAACTAGTAACAAGCAACAAACAACAAGGAACAAGATTCACGGCGCGGTTCTTAAAACGGTATTGGCTAAAAAAACTTCCAATAGCAAAAATATCCCGGCCAACATGATCAAATATGGGAAGAGTTCTTCAAACCGCGAATATTCTTTAATTTTGACGGTGGTCTTTTCCATTTTGTCAATCGTTTCATAGATGGTGCTAAGCTTTTCGGTGTCTGAGGCCAGGAAAAATTTCCCGCCGGTGACGGCCGCAATCTTTTCTAAGGTCACTTTGTCCAAATCTACCCGTTGCATAACGTACTTGGGGCCGAACGGGGTGTCCACCAAAAACGGCACCGGCCCCACCGTGCCGACTCCGACGGTATAGATCTTGATATCAAAAGTTTTGGCCAGCCCGGCCGCCTCCAATGGTTCGATACTGCCGGTGTTGTTGACGCCGTCGGTGAGGAGAATGATTATCTTGGATTTGGCTTTGATATCTTTCAGACGTTTAACTGCGATGGCCAGGGCGTCGCCGATGGCGGTTTGATCACCGGCCATGCCGATTTTGAGTCGGCTGAGAAAATCAGCCAACACACCGTAATCCATGGTCAAGGGACATTGGGTAAAGGCTTCCGCACCATAGACGACCATGCCGATCCGGTCCGTCTTGCGTTTCTTGATAAAGTTGGTCACGACTTCCTTAATCACGTCCAGCCGGCTCCGCCGTTCACCTTTGACTTCAAAATCCAGGCCTTGCATACTGCCCGAGGTGTCCAGGCAGAGCATGATATCCACTCCGGGGCTGGACACCTCCCGTTCCAGGCTGCCCGATTGGGGCCGGGCCAAAGCCAGGATGATCAGGGTCAAGACCAGGACGCGGATAACCAGGGTCAACCGATGCCAGGGGATCCGCCGCCCGCCTGCCGCCGCGACCAGGGACAGATCGGAAAAAACAAAATAAGGCCGCTTCTTCAGCTTCAACTCATAGTACACATATCCGGGCACCAGGAGAAGCAGCAGCAAAAAGAGAGGGTCTTTGAATCGGAATATGGTTTCCATAAAATCGTATTTCGAGTTGATGAGTCAGGTGATTTCCGCCGCATTGGGATTAGAGAAACACCTGGTGGTTAATTCGTAATGCCCGCCCCAATCGCCTGGCGGTCTTTCCCTACTTGCCGATGAAATTAATCCGGCCTTCCACCTTGGGCGAGACGGGGATGTGTTGCTTAATGTAAGCGGCCAGGACATCGGTGGTGATCATGGTCGTCGGCTCTTTCTTCAATCCCTCTTTCAAAAACACGTAGTAGCCATCACCCCCGCCGGCCATCCAGTCATTGACCAGCACGGAGTAGATCGCAGCCGGGTCTAAATTTTCCCAATTCCCGCGGCGCCGGACCTCCACCTTGACCACCCGCGCTCCGGGATTAATTATCTGAGTCACCCGACGGCCGGAGTAGGTGGCGCAAAATGGCCGCTGTTTAAGATCAATAGTCATTCTTAGACCACCGACCTGCAGAAATCCGCCACTGGGCGCCCGATTTTGAGTGGGGCAGCCATCGCCGTCCGCGACCAGAGATGACGCGGCAATCTCCAAGACCTGCTTCAGATCAGCCCCGGTTAGCGGGACTCGAATGATCTCACCCAAAAATTGCTGAATCTCATTCACCAGGAGATAGGTTACCGGCCCGGCCGGGTAGATTCTGTCCCCTCGGATAGTCCCACTATTGAGCAGAGCCGCGTCCGCCTGGTCAAACCAGTTCAGCCAGGCATCGGTGATCAGGTTTCCGGCGTTGGATTCCTGGAATCGCACAGTTTTTTCCCTGGCATCCAGCTCTTCGGTCGTTTCACCAATTTTCTGGCCCAGCTTTGCCTGACACTCAGCCATGTATCCGGCCATCAAGGCATGGATCTTCGGGTCTGAGCCGACCTCGGCGGTCAGCTTGATTTGCTCCCAGGCGGGATCGGTCACGGCCCCATCCCGAAACTTGAACCGCAGCACCCCTAAGTATTTCCCGCCCAGTCCGTCATTGGCGATAATCGTCCGGCCCACCACGGCATAACCCGATTCATGATCATGCCCACCGATGATGATATCGATTCCCGGCACTTCGGCGGCCAGGTTCCGGTCGAGAGTCATACCCTGGTGCGTCAGGGCCACGATCAATTGGCAGCCCATGGATTTCAGCTTGCCGACAGCATCCTTGGCCACGGGAATGGTCTCGGGATTGACCTTGACGCCACCCCCCGGCGGGCTGCAGACCTTCATAAAGTCTGGAGTCATCAGTCCGAACAGACCGATTTTGACCCCGGCCACTTCCTTGACCACCCAGGGTTTGATTTTCGCCGCCACCTCAGGATCAGTCACCGTCGTATTAGCTGAAATCACATCGAATTTAGCCTGCCTCAACGCATTCCGATAGACCGTCAGTCCATAGTCAAACTCGTGGTTGCCCGGAGTGACGACATCGTAACCGGCCAGGGTCATCCCGGCCATTTCCGGTTCTCCCTTGAGCAAGGCATACAGATACCCCACCAGGTCGTCGCCGGACGATAGGAGTAACGATCCGTCCACCTGTTGCCGGACGGTTTTAGCCGCGGCAGCGATTCGCTCCAACCCGCCGACTGAGACCTTCCGCCCGTCATCCTTAATTTCATATGGGACAATCTTACTCTGTAAGTCGGCCGTGGTCAGGATGGCCAGCCGGACTGCGGAGCCGTTACTTGAGCAGCCCAGGCTCAGGCAGACCGTCATAAGAAGGGCCAGGATTAATCGCAGGTGACCGGCCATGGCGGAGTCCTTTCTAATTCAATCTGTGGTGATTACTTGAAGCCTGGTTAGAACCCCTCCAGCGGAATATAGTCATCAAGCACGTTCTTCTGGGTGAAGGGATTATACACCGCACCTTCGGAAATATCGCCCAGGGGAATTTCCAGGAAGTTGTTCTTGGGATCGAAATAGGCCTCGTAACGTTTTCCCGGTTCAAAGGGAATCCCGGACTGGGTTAAGAATGAGCCGGCCCTGACTAGGCCGGTCTCCCCGGCCTCGCCACCCGGCACCCGTTCAATTGTGATCACGCCTTCGGCCATCTCCGGGGCCAGTTTCAGGCCAAAGCGGTTGCGGACATCCTGGCGCCAGAGTTTGCACCCCACGGCTTCTTTAACATACCCGGTCATGATTTCAGCCGGAATGGTAATAGCGCCGTCTTCGGCAATGCTCACCCAGCCGACCTGGCGGGGGGTTTGGTCCTCTTGCTCGCATTGATCCGGCTGATCCGGCTGATCCGGCTGATCTGGATTTTGGACTTGTTCCGTCATGGCTGATTCTCCACGTAATCTGGTTTATCTAAGATTTAATCCGCAGATTGCGCCGACTTACGCAGATTAAAAAAAACGAATGACCACAGGAGCCTGTGGGTCTCATCCATCTGCGTTCATCTGCGTTCATCTGCGGATACATTTCTGCCTTCCAGTTAATATAACTCGTCGAACTCAGGTTAACAGCATTCCGACATTACCCATTTTTGGGTTTCCCGGCCGATTTCTTGACACCGGCGCAAGCCAGTTGGGCCGCGGCCGGGGAGATGTAACCACTCTCCACTCCGATTTGGGCCAAACGGCGGACCTGAGTTTTGGATAGGCGGGGCGACCGGCCCAACGAATGGGTGGCCAGAGCCACCGCGGCCAGGTGTTCGACCTTTTCCAACCTGCAATAGGCTTCATAGACATCCCGGCCCAGGGTTAACGTGCCGTGGCGTTTCAAGATCATGGCGTCACATGAGGGCACCCAGGGCCTAATCACCTCCGGTCCTTCGTCACTGGCCGGAGTGGCGTAGTCGGTGGTCGGGATGGCCCCCAGGGTCATGATGACTTCGGGCAAGAGATCAGCGGGAAGGGGGATGTCGGCAATGGAAAAGGCTGTGGCCAGCGGGGCATGGGCATGAACTACGGCCTGAACGTCCGGCCGCATCTGATAAACCAGGAGGTGGATCCGGATCTCCGTGGTGGGACGCCCGACGCCGGAAACGAGCTGCCCGTCCAGGTCGGTCACCAGCAACTGATCCGCCTCCAGAAACCCCTTGTTGACCCCGGACGGAGTGGCGAGAATCCGATCGCCCATCCGAATGGTCACGTTCCCGTCTGTGGCCGCCACGTAATTCTTCAAGCTCATCATCCGGCAGATCCGGATCAAATCCAGGCGTAACTCAGCTTCCGATTTTATATTCATATCCTGTCTTGCCTCATCTCCGCGCTCAATACCGTTGAATTTAGGGTGCGACGTTAAGATTTCTCGTTTCGCTCGAAATGACAGCGACGTGGACCATCTGGAATCACGATGTAAATTTGACACTTCGAGCGAACGCTTTCCATTTTGTCATTCCGAACGAAGGTGAGGAATCTTAATTACATCCGAAGATGGTCAGGCCGTGCTTTAACTCAACAGCACGGCCCTCTTGGCCGAGGATCACCGCCACATCCCCTGAGTGTCGATGACGACCTTGTCTTTCAGCGTGTCGGGGCTGATAGTCCGAAATGCCCGATGATTAACCAGGAGGACGACCAGGTCGGCTGCATCCACGGCCGGACCAAGGGGCGTCAATTCCAAATTCAAACCGGTCAACGATTCGGGCAGGGTTTTAAGATGCGGTTCCACCACCAACAACCGGCCGAGGCCGTCTTCAGCCAGGGCCCGGACAATCCTCACGGCCGGGCTTTCCCGGAGATCATCAATATTGGCTTTATAGGACAACCCCAGACAGGCGATCACCGGCGATTTGAACCGGGAGGCTTTCTCCTTAATCTTGGCGACGACATGCTGCGGCTTGTCCTCGTTCACCTCTCGGGCGGCGCGAATCAACCGGGCCTGGTCCGGCATGGAATCCACGATGAACCAGGGATCCACCGCGATGCAATGCCCCCCGACACCCGGACCGGGCCGATGGATATTAACCCTGGGATGACGGTTGGCCAGGTCGATCAAGGTCCAGGGGTCGATGTCCAGGCGCTCGCAAATAATGGACAATTCGTTGGCAAAGGCGATGTTCACATCCCGGAAGGAATTCTCGGCCAACTTGCACAGCTCCGCGGTTCTAGAATCCGTGGCCAGGACCTCGCCGGCCACAAATGTATTGTAAAAATCACCGGCTCTAATGGCCGACGGGGTATCAAGACCACCGATAATGCGGTCATTGGTGACCAGTTCTTGCAGTATCTTGCCGGGTAAAACCCGTTCCGGGCAATGGGCCAGATAAATCTGCTCCCTGGGCGGGAGGCTCGACTGCTCCATCCGGCGGGAAGGGATAATCAAATCCGGACGCAGGTCGGTCAGCCACCGGGCCATCTTTTCGGTCGTCCCGACCGGGCTGGTTGATTCCAGGATTAGTAAGTTGCCATCACAGAGATGGGGGGCGATAGCCGTGGTGGCCGCCTTGATGTAAGACAAATCAGCCTGGTGATTATCCTTAAAAGGCGTGGGTACGGCCACGATGAACACATCGGCCGGGCCGGGTTGAGTAGCCGCCTTCAGTTGCCCGCTGCCCACGGCAGACCGGACAAGGACATCCAGTTCCGGTTCGTACAAATGGATGGACCCGCGATTGATCGTCTCAACAGTCTGGGGGTTAATATCCACGCCGAGCACCTCATAGTTCTTGGTGGCCAGCAGACTGGCCGTGGG
>JADFXY010000480.1:0-3171 GCA_015233355.1 Deltaproteobacteria bacterium
TGAACCGGAGCCCGAACCGGCTGCGGAGGCCTCGCCGGAGCCGGTCGAGGACAGGCCGAAGCTGCTCACCCTCGCCGTAGGCTTCCCAAATTTCAATGTTGAAACGGATGCGAAGTATCGTGACTATCTAAAGTTGACTTTAGAATTCAAGTGGAAGGACTACAAGCATTGGGAACCAGCCGACGCCATGACGCAAGACAAGGCTTGGATTGGCGAAGTTACGGAAAAACAATTTGCAGAGATGCAAGCATTTTTGCAGAACTATCGCCATGTCATTCATGAAGTAGGTGTATTATGAATCCTGAACAAGTTTTGCAAGAAATTGACGACGCAATTCAAGTGTTTTTTAAAGAGGTTCAAGAGCTTAAAAAGCTTGAAAAGCTTACACATTTGCCTAAGGATTTTCAAAAGGCTTATGAACCTCTGGAAAAACTTCTTCATGATATTGATACAAAGGCAAAAGCTGTTTCAGTATTTAATGACAAGTACAACCCTGTTTGCCTCCAAAATGTGGTTATAGCCTGTGCAGTATGCTTTGTTTTGGCATGCAGTTTGATTTTTGGAGCATTTTGGATTGGGAAGTCTGGCTATCTCAATCCAAAAATGGACGCTGCTATTGAACTTTATGATGGGATGAAAGAAATTGGAGTCAATTTTGGAACGCTTGAACCGAGCACTAAAAAGCTTTTTTTCTCAATTGTGAATGACGCGCTGGAAGAAGCAAGAAAACGCGCTAAATCTGCACCCGCCCCAGCCCCCGCGAAGAAGTAGCCCGGCCTGGTCGCTCCGCTGGCCGGGCTGAAAGCCTGGCCAGGAGGGCGCGAGGTCTCCCGGTCGGAGATCGCCGGCGAGGTCGGCGCGGATCGCGGCCACGTTCTATCCCGTTCGCCCACCAAATCCCCGGCGGGGTAGCCCCTCGCTTTAGCCATGGGGAGGAACCGCCGTTCTTTTTTTCTTGACAGTATTTTGAAGTTTGCTGTATATTTGCCTCATGGAAAAATTCGAGGTCGGATATAAATCAAATCGAAACGTCGTTTATTCGTGTAAATACCATGTCATTTGGTGCCCAAAGTATCGCCGAAAAGTCCTGGTCGACGGTGTTGATGCGCGGTTAAAAGAAATTATTTTCGATGCGGTAAACGAACTTGAGGCCGAGGTGATCGAGGTTGAGGTGATGCCCGATCATGTCCACCTGCTTTTCGAGGTCGATCCGCAATATGGGGTCCATAAGCTTGTAAAATATCTCAAGGGATTGTCGTCTAACCTGTTGCGAAAAGAATTTCCTTGGCTAAAAAAGAGATTGCCGACGCTTTGGACCAACTCGTATTTTGTTTCAACCGTGGGCGGCGCGCCGCTCCAAGTGATTAAGCAATATGTCGAACGCCAAAAGCAAGTCTGATTCATTCATCCTTGATCTTCAGCTCAAGGTAAGTCCATCGCAAGAGAAAATTCTTCTCGTGCGCCTGGATTGTGCCCGGCAGTTGTATAATGCTGTTTTAAGCGAGGCTTTGAGCCGCCTGAAGCTTATGCGGGAATCCAAGGCATACCAAGTGGCCCGCATGATGCCTAAAATTTTCGTGTCTTCAAAGCCTTCAGAAAATAATAAAGTTAAAGTCAAGGAAATCAATAATCCGGAGCGTGCCCAGACATTTAAGGATTTAAATAAAAAATTTGAATTCAATGAATATTCGTTGCATGCTTTTGCAGCTATAACTAAAAACGCATGCCATATCGGGGACCATCTAGATATAAATACTTGCCAAAAAATTGCGACAAGAGTTTGGAGCGCTGTACAACAATTCGCGTTTGGCAAACGTGGCAAACCTCGATTCAAAGGTTGGAACCAGTTTGATTCCGTTGAGGGAAAAACCAATACGCAAGGCATCAAATGGCGCGAAAACCAGGTTGTGTGGTCCGGTCTGAAGCTCCCCGCGCTTTTCGACCCGAAGGACAAATACGGCGTACAGGCGCATGGACTGGATTGCCCGACGAAATACGTTAGGATCGTCCGGCGCAAACTGGCCGGACAAAATCGCTTCTACGTTCAACTTGTTCAGGAAGGCCGGCCAAAAAGGAAAGAGAAAAATAAAATCGGCGAAACTGTTGTCGGCCTCGATCTCGGGCCATCGACTATCGCGGCAGTTTCAGTCGACGATGCCTTCCTTGGGGCTTTTTGCGCGCAGCTTGAGCCCATCCAGAAGGAAGTCCGCCGCATTCAGCGTCGGTTAAACCGTTCGCGCCGGGCATTCAACCCGGAGGCATTTAATTCGAACGGAACTATCAAAAAAGGAGTGCGGCTTAAAAAGTCGAATGCATACCGTCAGGATAAGGTGCGGTTGGAGGAAGTAAGCCGCAGACTGGCGGCCTATCGCAAGGCTTTGCAGGGGCAGATGGCCAACCGTGTACTGACCATGGGCAAATTCATCAACTTAGAAAAATTGTCGTACAGGGCATGGCAACGCATGTTTGGTAAGAGCGTCGGTTTTCGTGCGCCTGGGATGTTCGTTTCTATGTTGCGTCGCAAGGCTGAAAGTGCCGGTGGCGTAGTGAACGAATTCCCCGTGCGAAACCGATTGTCTCAAACCTGTCACCAATGTGGAACCGCCGAAAAAAAGGCGTTGTCCAAAAGGTGGCATCATTGCGATTGTGGCATTCATGCCCAGCGCGACTTGTATTCAGCATTCCTCGCCATGAACGTGGTGGGGGATGATCTCGACATGCGCCAGGCCGTCCAGGCCTGGCCGGGTGCGGAACCGCTCCTGTGTCATGCGATGTCGAGATGCGATCAAACCATGATCGGCGAAGTTCGCTTTGCCAGCTTCGGTCTGAACCGAAGCCGGAATGGTTTGCATGGCGAAGAAGGATCAGTGCAGGATAAGGCCGAGGATGTTGTAGCTTGCCTTGGAGCAAGTGAGAGCTTCGGAGAGTCTTGCAGTACAGCCTTCAGAACCCCCGGCCTTTAGGCCTGGGGAGGTTCAGCCGAGATCAAAATCTATGCCGGATTCCCCTTTTTTGCGCGCTCCCGTGCTTCCCACTGAACCTCCCCCGGCCTTTAGGCCTGGGGAGGTTCAGAAGAGGCCTTTGCCGGGGGGCAGACGCCCCCCAGCCCCCCGTTGTCCGTTTTCGACCCTCCGAACGATTCTAGGGGTGTTTCTGGCCGTTTCTCCGGGG
>JADFXY010000481.1:0-3237 GCA_015233355.1 Deltaproteobacteria bacterium
GAAAATTGCCAACGCAATCATTTTGGTACATCAACTCACGAATTGTGGAACGTTACTTCTCGATTCTAAATTCACGACCGGGTCTCGACATTGGCTTGCGTCTGGCTTAAGTTAATGACATTGGGTTGCTTGTCAATGTCATTGACTTAAGCCGGAGGAAAACACGCTGTCAGATTTCTCGCTTCGCTCGAAATGACAGGGAAGCTTCGCACCGAAACGAAGTAGACGTGGACCATCTGGAATGACGATGCAAATTTGTCATTCCGAACGAATGTGAGGAATCTTATTACGTCTGAAGAAGGTCAGGCGTGCCGCGCTAATTCAACAGCATTGGGGCGTTGCCCTGGGCTAACCTAGAGCGCCCCGTTGGGGCTTAAGCGGAATTGGCCGTTTATTAAAATCAGATCCGTTGACCCTGCCCTTAAGTTAATGACATTGACCAGAACAAGCAACATGCAACCAGAAGTGTTAATCATAATCTTAAACGGAGCGACCGAGATGGATGCGAAAAAAATACTCATCGTTGATGATGAAGAGATGATCCGAAAAATGCTGAATCTATTCTTCACCGAAAACGGCTACAAGGTTTTTCCGGCCGAAAACGCTCATCGAGCCTTGGAAATCCTTAAAGAAGATAGATGCCAGGTGGCGTTTTTGGACCTGAACATGCCGGGCATGAATGGGCTGGACCTTTGCCGGAAAATCAGGACGTCCTTCCCCATTACGTGCATTTTCGCCATTACCGGTCAAGCTTCTCTGTTTGAGCTGGTCAGTTGCCGGGGAGCGGGGTTTGACGATTATTTCACCAAACCTTTCGATCTAAAGCAGTTGCTGAAAGCGGCTGAAGATGCGTTTGAAAAATTGAACCGGTGGAAGAAGAAGTAGGAGGATGGCTCGTTGCTGGTTGCTCGTTGCGTGTTGACGAGACATCCGGCGAATTTCCATAAAATAGACATTTCCGCTTAAGCCCCAACGGGGCGCTCTAGGTTAGCTCAGGGCGCCCTTTCAGGGCTTAATCGGAATAGACTATTTATTAGAATAGGATCTGACGACCAGCCACAAAGGCATCCACAAGTCAGACCTGCTAACCATCCACATGACCATCCATCTGACCAGCCAGCTATCCAACTACATATACATCCTGCATGACGACCGGCTGACCATTCCATCAGGCAGCCATATGACCAGCCTTACAGCCAGTCATCTGCACATTCTGACTACCAGCCACATGACCAGCCTGCTATCCAGCCACATACTCATCCTGCTATCCAGCTACATATACATCCTACAGGCAGACCGGCTGACAAGCAACACGCTAACCAGTCACCTCCTCCCGCACCGTTTCCATGAACGCCTGCAAAGTCGGCGAAATCCATTTGTCTTTGTGCCTGATCATCAATATGCCGGTTTCCAGGACTTCGTCCCCCCAGGGCAGCACGACCAGCTCTTTGGCGGTGATCTCTTTCTTTATGGAAATCTCCGGCATAATCGTTAGGCCGACACCTTTCATCACACATTGCTTGATGGCCTCAACGCTGTTCATTTCAATGACGGCCGCTGTCTTGACCTTTTCCTCGATCAGGATCTGTTCAAAAACCATCCGGTAGCTGCAATCATGCTTCGGAAAAATGATCGCCTCCCCTTGCAGGTCACGGACGCCCACGGACCGCCGCCCAGCCAGCGGATGACCGGCCTGGGCCACAATGACCAGCGGCACGATTCCCAAGACCTCGAATTTCAAATCCCGGGCGTTAATGGATTCGGCCAGAAGAAAGGCCAGATCCGTGACCCCGCTTTTTAGCTCTTGTTCCAGAGAATGGTAGGCGCAACTGTTGATATCAAACCCGACCTTCGGGTATCTGGTGCGGAATTTGCTGAGAATCGCAGGCAAATAACATGTGCCCAGGCTCTGAGGAATACGGATGGACAAGGAGCCTTGCGGCTGGGTCCGGCCGGTGACTTCGGAGAGAGTTTCTTCCTCGATGTCGATCATTTTCTGGGCATACCGCATCAGGGCCTGACCAGCCTCCGTCAGAATGACCCGCTTGCCCAGCCGGTCAAACAGCGGCACGCCGAATTCCGCCTCCAGCAACCGGATTTGAACCGACACGGTGGATTGAGCATAATTCAGGGTCTCGGCCGCCCGGTTGAAACTGAGGAGTTTCCCCACCGTCTGAAATGTTTTGAGCTGACGCAGTTCCATCTGCCGTCCTTTCGTTCAATTTTTTCGATCATAACCATGAAAACCTTTCGCTTTACACAAGATAAATGATCGGTTATAGGAATCACCAGGTTCTGTCAAGCCCAATATCGTTGGAAAAATGAATCCGGCGAGTTAACCGATGAACGCAGACTGAAGAGACCCGCCGACCGAATCTTGAATTCAGGCGCATAGTGTTTTCTAATCTGCGAAAATCTGTGCAATCCGTGGATTAAATCATGGCCCTTTACTCAAACATTAGACAAACTGGAGGCGGTTATGAACAAGTATGCAACTATCGGCGTCATCTTGATGCTCTTCGGGTTTATTGGTTTTATGGCTCAGGCCGCGGCGGCGGATGAAGGGGTAGGGGTCAAACTCAAGACCATTGAAGAGCTGGTCAAGGAAGCCCAGGAAGGTGTGAATTTCATCGCCATCGAAAAAATGAAAAAGAGAATCCAGGACAATGATAAGCTGATCTTACTGGATGTCCGAACCGAGAGGGAATATCAAGCCGGCCACATCAAGGGCGCGGCCTGGCTTGAACGCGGCCTGGCGGAATTCGTGCTGGCCCGGACATTACCACTTCAGGATGCTGAAATTATAGTCTATTGCAAAGCAGGGAACCGGACGGGATTAGTGGTTAAAGCCTTAAAGAGCGCCGGGTATAAAAATGTGGCCGGGTTAGACGGCGGTTTTGATGAATGGGCCCGGCAGGGTAACCCGGTTCACAACTTCCTCGGTGAATTCAAGATGGTCAATCCGGCCAAGATCAATGCGGCTTCGTTTGGGGTTGACTATTATCAAAACAAAAAAAACCCGTAAGTCATATCCGGACAAACAATTATACCGGGGCGATGCGGCCTATTCCGGGATAATTTCCCTCTTCCGGGGAGTTTTTCCCCATCGTCTCGGGATAATTTCCTTCTAAAATGAGAATAACTCCTATTTACAAATAGTTCCTTCGTAGATATGATAATCCCGCCTGGAATAAATAAGCCCATAACCACCACTAATGGATCACATCAGGGCAACCG
>JADFXY010000482.1:0-3236 GCA_015233355.1 Deltaproteobacteria bacterium
GGGAACGCATCCTCAATTATAATCCGAGCTATGTTTTTTTCCGTCAGGTCACCCAAGGCCCTCTGGGCAATCTCCAGGTCCCGGTGACGCCCAACCGGTCCGTGGCCACCGACCAGCATGTCTTCCCCTGCGGCGCCCTGGCCTTCATCCAGACGGAACGGCCCCTCCCCGACGTCAATCATCAGGTCAAGGAATGGATCAAGTTCTCCCGTTTCGTCCTGAACCAGGACACCGGCGGCGCCATCAAGGGTCCCGGCCGGGTGGACATCTTCTTCGGCCATGGCCCCGAAGCCGAATTCTCCGCCGGGTATGAGAAGCAAATGGGACGGATTTATTTTCTCGTGAAGAAGGATTGACCGAGATAGTCACAGGAGAGAAATTGTGAATGAGTTTAAGACGTGCCCAATATGCGATTGGCCTGAGCCGGAAGTGCACGGTGGCTTTGAGGAACCATATTACATAACATGCCCACGTTGCGGTAAATTCTGTGCTACAGAAGACGCCCTTGAAAAGGCAATGATAAGCAAGGAGAAGCCAAGACTGTCCGCCTGGATCAGAAGGTGTGACGAATATGGCGAATCGCCACCCAGAATCACAGGTGAAAACATTGACTCTATCCTGAACGACCTACCTTCATACAGCATAAACGAAAAGCAGCTTCTCTTGCTGAGAGCAATTGAGAAAAGGACTTCTTACCCTGGCGAAGAGGTCACCATGGATTCTGATAAGGATTTTCCGCTTGCCTGGGCCAAGCATAGCGATGAATTTGAATTCCTTATAGAATCCCTGAAAGATAGAGGACTCATATCACGATTGCCCGCCTACGGGGTCCATGTGACCATTACCGCCAATGGGTGGGACTATCTCGATAATCATGATATCCACCCAGATACCGATCATGTATTCGTGGCCATGTCGTTCGATGAGCAAATGAACGACGCCTATTATTCTGGCATAAAACTGGCCATCGAAGAAGCAGGGTATAAATCATACCGAATGGACAAAGAACCCAATATTGAGCCAATCAACGCCAAAATGATCGCTGAGATCAAGAGCTCCAAGTTTGTCGTCGTTGACGTCACTAAGGAAAGGCAGAACGTTTATTTCGAGGCAGGCTATGCGATGGCGTTAAACAGGCCGGTTATTTTCTGCGCAAAAAAGGACACAAAAATACATTTCGATACTCAAATGCTTCCGCGTCTCATTTGGGAAACACCGAAAGAATTGAAAGAAAAACTCTTTTACATCATATGCGCCGTAATCGGGAAAAAGGAGAAAGCAAAAGTCTAAACATCGGAAGGGTTCCCCTACGTCACTAAATCAAAAACATAATCATTTCCGGCGGGCATAGGTCACGCCGCCATACGGAAAAATCCAGACGCCGGCGCGGCGGGGGGCTTTTTGGGTCGCCCAGGCGAACATGGCCGAGACATCGTTGAACACGCGGGCCAGGCCCAACTTCTTATCCAGGTCGGGCGGAAGATTTTGACTGAATAAGCCTAAATGATTCCGGCGGAGCATTTGCAGCCCGAAGTGGGCCAGAAAAACCTCTTCCACCGGTTCTTGCCGTTTCATTCTTTCCACCAACGGCAATATCCGACGCTTACCGATAAGCCGGGCCATGAGCCGAACCAACGGATAAGGCAAGCTTTTACTCCCCACCGGCACCTCACCCAGGCCATGGTCACACTTGGCACACCCCAATATCACCCCACCCGGTTTGACCGCATATAAGGTATTCCCCAGACACTTGGCCGATTGACGAAGGTCGGCATACATGGGAAACGAATTGGTCAGGACCACGTCCGCCGGTTCGGGAATATCAATGCCGGCCAGTTCTTCAATAAACTCGGTCCCGGCCCGATGGGCCAGAATCGGATCCCCGCAAAAAAATCCGGTCGGCCGGGCCTGATGGTTCATGGCCGCGTTGACGATGAACACATCCTTGTTCAACAGCCCGGCCCCTTCCTCCAGGTCTTGCCGCATGGGCGATGCTTCCGCGGCCGCCCCGACCAAATCGAAGTGATCGGGATCCACCCCCTGGAGATGGTTCCGCCCAATCGTCTGGGCCCCGGCGCACCCCGGAAGAAGCATTTTGTAGCCGCCGCCAAAGCCCAGCAACAGGTGAGGCTCCAGCGCGCCCAAACAGACAATCAGGTCGGCAGCCACCAGCAACTTATTCAAAAAAACCGGAGTCCCTAGCCGGGTCCGGCCCAGGTAAGCCAGTTCCGCCGAATCATAGGCCCGATGGCAGCGCCACCGGAATTTGGCCATATTTTCCCGGCCGATTTTCCAGGCCACTTCA
This sequence comes from Deltaproteobacteria bacterium, assembly GCA_015233355.1. Taxonomy (GTDB): domain Bacteria; phylum Desulfobacterota; class JADFXK01; order JADFXK01; family JADFXK01; genus JADFXK01. The sequence goes on from JADFXY010000482.1 coordinate 2,306, forward strand.
TCAGGCCGACTCTCCCGATGGACACCATTGGCCAGTAGAATATCGATTTGTTCCGGACGGGCGCCCGCCGCAGCCAATTCTTCCAGGACCGGATCAATAAAATCCGCCACCGGCGTCGGCCGGGAATGATCATCCACCACGACCACCACCCGGCAGCCGGCCAGGTTTCGGCAAGCCAGAGGTGCGGCCCCAATGGGTTGACTTAGGGTCTCTCGGCACGCCGCGGCCGGATCAGGTACGGCCTCCCGGGTCCGAGGACGCAACTCACCCAGGACTGTCCAATCACGGGGTAATCGACAAGCCAAGGTGCCATTTCCCCAAGGTAACTGTATGTTTTCAGGATTACTCATGGGGAAGCTTGTCCAGTTCCTCGGCCAGGACGCCCAGATCGGGTCGGACGTTGATGTCGTGGACGTCGATGTACCGGATGACGCCCTGTTTATCGATCACGAACAAGGCCCGCTCGGTCATGCCGTCGGATCGCAGCACGCCGTACTTATCGGCCACGGCTCCATGGGGCCAAAAATCGGATAACACCGGAAACCATAACCGGCCCATGGCCCTGGTCCAGGCATAGAGTGTCGGAATGTTGTCCACGGTAATGCCCAGCAGGACAGCCTGGTGTTTATCGAAGAGGTCCTTGGCGATGTTGTAGCCGGGCCATTGATCGGAACAAACCGGTGTCCAGGCGGCCGGGACAAAGGACAACACCACATTCCGGCCCCGGAACCGGCTTAAAGTGACCCGGTCACCGGCCACCGCGGGCAAGGTGAAGTCTGGGGCGACTTCGCCCACCTTGATTTTTAGCCGGCTATCCACGGGTTTCAACTTCCCCACTTCATATATCCCGTCCCGTAAGTCCTGCCCTTGGGCCGCGGAGATGACCACCAGGCAAATGAACAGGCTGCAGATTACCGCGGTGATAGACCGA
>JADFXY010000483.1:0-3232 GCA_015233355.1 Deltaproteobacteria bacterium
AAGTACGGGATTGCCGGCGGTTTTATGTGACTATTACATGGTTTTTATATAGTCGCCACCCCTACCCAGGGCGTTGCCCTGGGCTAACATAGAGCGCCCCGTTGGGGCTTTAGAGGAATTAACCATTTATTAGAATAGGATCCGATGACCCTACCCTTAAGTCAATGACATTGGGGTGCAAGTTATCTGAGGCAGCATTCCCCGCCCGTTCGATGGCAAGTCCCGCCGCAAACGAGAGTATGTGGAATTATCTTGTCAGTCAAAAACACGGCCATAACTTCATCTAGCTCGCCACTGACAAATGACACCATCTTAAGCCCGTTTGAAGTCAAGAACCTGGCCAGCCGGTTTTCGATCCCGCCACAAATTAGCAGATCGAGGTCCATTGTCAGGATCTGGCTTGTTCTGTCTGTAACCGGCATATCGCTCCATGAATAGTCATGCCGGGATATGACTGCCCTGTCCTCAATCGTAAACACGGCTAAATTGGGAGCATAGTCAAACCAGGGCGAAACGCGTTCATGAAACAGGGTCACGGCCACTCTCACGCCAGGCCTCCTCCAAAATATCCTAAGGAATCAATTTGGGCCAGTTGACTTTGTGAATAGCAATTCCTGAGCCAATCTGATGTAAATGGCAAATATTTGTCTCACGAGGTCGAAATACTCCTGAAACAGTCCAATAGCTCCTTCTGATGCAGGCTGTTTGTCACTGGTTGCTCGTTGAAGGCAACCGGAAACCTTGTTATATCTAAAAGGAACAATCATGACCGTTCACTGTATAATCTGATCAGGTGAAACAACGGAGGCATTGCTTACGGGCCGGATTTTGGTTATAAATCGAGATAAAAGGCGTGGTTGCCCGGCGGGATTGGGGGCTTCAGCGATGTTCATTATTGAAACATCATCTGAAACGTGTTTCAAGTTGGAACAACAGTTTCCGGCAATTATGCCCTGATCATTATTAGTCATCATTGCTTGCGGGGCGCAACCCGGCCAACTTCATCCGGCGCCACAAGGTGGTTCGGGAGAGCCCTAATTCCCTGGCCGTCGCGGCCCGATTGTTCCCGTGCCGTTTCAAGGCCTGGAGCATCAGTTCCTGTTCTTTGGCCCTGAGGCTTCCGGATGGCTCTCCGGGAGTTGTTTGATAGCACGAATCAACTTGTTGGACCTCCGGCGGCAGATGCTCCGGTTGAATCATCTGATTGCGGCATAAGATAAAGGCATATTCGATGATGTTCAGCAGTTCTCTGACGTTCCCAGGAAATTGGTAAGCCATGAGCAGGTTGAGTGATTCTGGTGTCAGCGATTCTATAGATCTTTTTTTTGATCGATTAAAACGATTAATGAAGTAATCGGCCAACAAAGGAATATCTTCTCGACGCTCCCGCAGTGGCGGGATAAACATCCGGGCCACATTCAGCCGGTAAAAAAGGTCTTCCCGAAAGGTGCCGGTCATCATCATCTGCTTTAAGTTTCTATGGGTGGCAGCTATAAACCTCACATCGGCCTTAATGGGTTTAACGGCGCCCAGGGGGGTATATTCATTTTGGTCCAGGACCCGAAGTAATTTGATCTGCAAGGCAGGAGACATTTCTCCAATCTCATCCAAAAACAAAGTCCCGCCTTCTGCGGCCGCTAATCGGCCTGGATGATCTCGTCTGGCATCGGTAAATGCTCCTTTGACATAGCCAAATAGCTCGGATTCCAACAGGGTCTCCGGCAAGGCGCCGCAATTGACCGCCACGACCGGCCCTGTTGATCGATGACTCAAGCGATGGACGGCTTTGGCAAACAATTCCTTGCCAACCCCGCTTTCGCCTTCAATAAGCACATTGCTGTCGCTCTCGGCAACGTCTTTCAGGATGTCCAGGCTACGCCTTAAGGCTGGGGAAGCGCCGATGATGCCGTGCAACGGAAACCATTCTTGAACATGATCATTTAGTTTCTTAAGCCCGGAAATATCCTGAAACGTCTCAACTCCTCCGATAATCTGATCTTGATCGTCTCTAAGGGCCGAGGCCCTGATGAGAATGGGAATCTTTTCACCGGAATTGGTCAAAATTTCAACCGCCCTGTCCATAATTCGGCGACCGGTATTGATACTCTCCTCCAGAGCACAATCTACCTGACAAATAGAAGACCTGAATATATCATAACATTTTTGCCCAATGGCCACCTCGCGGGGAATGCCGGTGATCTCTTCCGCCACCCGGTTGAACTTGGTGATGGTTTTATCCGGGGTGATGGTGAAGACACCTTCACTGATATTATCCAGGATGAGTTCGGCTAAGGCCGGATTATTCTTTTCTTCTGATACAGTCATGGGTGTCAATGAGTAGGGATAACAGGATGATAATTAGGACCAGACCGGGTCGGTCCAGGTCGGCAGCCTATGGATTAGGGAAGATACATCGAAAAGGCTTACGTGTCAATGAGGGCGGGGGGCTAAACGCCGCCTTGGCAATAAACATAAATTGGAATACTGCTACACAGGATAGAACCATTTATGGTTCATCCGGCTAAAGCGTACTTTGCCTCCATCGGGTACCTTTGATCACCTATTTCTCCATAACAGTGGCAACCTCATGATATAGTTTGCGTCTTAGATCCGGCAGTTTGTCGTTATAAAGTTTGACCACATGAAAATGGTCAAAAACAATGGCAGCCTCAGGCAGATTCTTCTTAACCGCTTTGGGCATAAATAACAATTGGATCTGGTGATCTTTCCAGAAGAGAAGCATATTCCAACGATTGCTGTTCCAATTCATGAATCCTGTCCTCCAATCGCTGATATCAATCCGGTATGTCTGAAATACTTCTTGTTATGTCGTCCATACCCAAAGCCTTCGCGTTATGTCATTGCGAGCGAAGTGTGACGCCTTTAGATTCCTCACCTTCGTTCGGAATGACAACGTGAGAACCATTCTTGATCCGCAATAGACGGCATTCGACAACCAGAAACAAGTCGCGGACCCCGGCGGCGCCGGTGTTATTAATGGGAGAAACTTCCGGGCCCGAGCCAAGGACGCCATGATCTGTTATCTAACTTAACAACTATAAGAAATTTCTCATTAGTAACATACAACGCAATGTCATTGACTTAAGCCGACGAACAATCGTGCTAACTTTTTAAAATAGCCCATTCCGAATAAGCCCCAACGGGGCGCTCTAGGTTAGCCCAGGGCAACGCCCCAATGTTGTTGAATTAAGGGTGCGACGTTAAGATTTCT
>JADFXY010000484.1:0-3233 GCA_015233355.1 Deltaproteobacteria bacterium
GGCTTTATCCCGAAGAGCAATCCCGTGAACAGGTAGATCTTTTGGCTTTGTTTTTGCTCAATAGATTTCGACAGTTAAGCAGAGAGGAGGTTGTGGCCATGTTAAATTTTGATTTAGCCGATACCGTGGCAGGGCAAGATATTTTAAAACTGGGGATGCTGCAGGGAGGGCTGCAAAAAAGCAGAGAGGCTGTTATTGAAGTATTGGAAGTTCGGTTCGGCCGCGTGTCATCTGAACTCGTTGATGCTATTAAGGAACTGGTTGATCCAAGTCTTCTCGACGCCTTGCTTAAACAGGCCGTACTGGTCAAGAGTATCGATGAATTTGTGGTGGCCTTACATCGCCCCCAAAGCTGAATGAGGCTTGGCCATCAGTCCGTCGGATTTCCCAGGGCGTTGCCGCTGGGCTAACCTGGAGCGCCCCGTTGGGGCTTATTCGGTATTGTCTATTTTATAAAAATGCATCCAGCACCCCGTCAACTCGAAACACGAAACACGAAACACGAAACACGAAACAAGTAACATGCAACAAGTAACATGCAACGAGTAACATACAACAAGTAACACGTAACCAGCAACGGGGTTATATCCATGATCAAAGACAAGCTGATCAAAGAATTCGCCGAGGCGGTGGGGCCAGCCAACGTCTTGACCAGTGAAGTGGACCGTCAGGCCTATTCCTACGATGCGGCGGTGCTGCCGTCGGTCATGCCGGCCCTGGTTGTCCGGCCGGAATCCAGTCAGGCCCTGGGCCGGGCGATCCATTTGTGCGGACAAAACGGCCTGCCCATAACAGTCCGAGGCTCCGGGACCAACCTCAGCGGCGGAACCATTCCGGACAAACGGGACGGGGTGGTCATCGTCACCAATGCCCTGAATAAAATCCTGGAAATCAATGAGGAGGACCTCTACGCCGTGGTCCAGCCGGGGGTGATTACGGCCAAATTCGCCGCGGCCGCGGCCGCTCGGGGGCTGTTTTATCCTCCTGACCCCGGCAGCCAGGCGGTGTCCACCTTAGGCGGCAACGTGGCGGAAAACGCCGGGGGCCTGCGCGGCCTGAAATACGGCGTGACCAAAGATTACGTGATGGGCATAAATTTCTTCGATACCAACGGCGAGCTGGTCAAGTCCGGGGCCAAAACGGTCAAATGCGTCTCCGGGTTGAACCTGACCGGTTTGATGGTCGGGTCGGAGGGGATCCTGGGCGTGTTCAACGAAATCATCTTAAAGCTGATCCCGCCGCCCCAGACCCAGCGGGCCATGATGGTCGTGTTCGATCAGGTGGCCCAGGCCTCCGAGACGGTGGCGGCCATTATCGCCCATAAGATTGTTCCGGTGACCCTGGAGTTTCTGGATAACTTCACCATCCGGGCGGTGGAGGATTTCAGCCATGCCGGGCTGCCGGTGACTGCCGCGGCCCTGCTGCTCATCGAGGTGGACGGGCATCCGGCCCAGGTGGCGGAAGAGGCGGACCGGATCGCAGAACTTTGCCGGCAAATGGGGGCCGGACTGGTCCAGGTGGCCGGTTCCGCCGAGGAACGAAACAAGGTCTGGGAAGCCCGGCGGGCCGCCTTGTCGGCCCTGGCCCGGCGAAGGCCTACCACCGTGTTGGAGGACGCCACCGTGCCCCGGAGCAAAATCCCGGCCATGATCCGGGTGATTGAGGACGTCGGCCAAAAGTACGGCTTGACCATCGGGACCTTCGGCCATGCCGGCGACGGCAACCTCCACCCGACCATCCTGACGGACCGCCGGGACAAAGCGGAATGGGCCAGAGTGGAGGCGGCCATCGACGACATTTTTGAGGCGGCCTTAGCCCTGGGCGGGACCTTATCCGGCGAGCACGGGATCGGACTGGCCAAGTCCAGGTATCTGGAGAGCGAAACCTCTAAGGCCACCATTTTGTATTCCCGGAGTCTGAAGCGGGCCCTAGACCCCCAGTACATCCTTAACCCCGGAAAAATCATAGGAGAATAGTGATGGCCCAGGTGGCGGGACTGATCAAATTATTAGGGGAATTGGAGGAGCAGCTCATCACCTGTATGCGGTGCGGACTGTGTCAGGGGGTCTGTCCGGTGTATGCCGAAACCGGCCGGGAGACCCTGGTGGCCCGGGGCAAGATCGCCCTGCTGGAGGGGCTGGCCCAGGAGCTTATTCGAGACCCGGAAACGGTCAGGCAGCGTCTGACCACCTGCCTCCTGTGCGGGGCCTGCGAAGCCAACTGCCCCAGTGGAGTCAAATCGCAGGACATCTTTTTAAAAGCCCGGGCCATCTTAACCGGATATCTGGGCCTCAGCCCGGTCAAGCGGGTCATCTTTCGGGGCGCCCTGGCCCGGCCCAAATTGTTCAAGGCCCTGCTTCGGTTGGCCGCGGTCTGGCAGGGGGTGTTCACGGCCCCGGTCAATGATGTTTTAGGCTCGTCCTGTGCCAGGTTTTCGTCTCCGCTGGGTGACCGGCATTTTCCCCGCTTAGCCGACAAATCTTTGTTGAGCCTGGTCGGGGCCATGGATACCGCGGCAGGCGAAAGCGGCCTGAAGGTGGCCTTTTTCCCCGGATGCATGGTCGATGCCGTTTTCCCGGAAGTGGGCCTGGCAGCCTTAAAGGTGCTGGCCCATCACGGGGTCGGGGTGTTCCTGGCCGATAACCTGGCCTGTTGCGGGATACCGGCCCTGTCCTCGGGTGACCGGCCGACCTTCGACCACCTGGTGGCCATCAACTTAGACGTCCTGGCGGAGAGGGATGTGGACGCCCTGATCACGCCGTGCGCCACCTGTACCGCGGTGATTAAGAAGATCTGGCCGGACATGGCTAATGATTATCCGGCCCATAAGCAGCAGCAGGTGGCCGCCCTGGCCGCCAAGACCATGGACATCAACGCCTTCTTAGTCGACCGGCTGGGTCTGACTCCGCCGCCGGCGGCTCCGGGAGACGGGGCGATTAAGGTGACCATCCATGATCCTTGCCATTTAAAGAAAACCCTGGGCGTGGCCGCTCAGCCGCGGGCCGTAATCCGGATGAATCCGCAATATTCCCTGGTGGAAATGGCTGAATCGGACGCCTGCTGCGGTTGCGGGGGGAGTTTCGCCCTGGAGCATTACGACATATCGGCTAAGATCGGCCGCCGGAAACGGGACAATATCGCCGCGTCCGGAGCGGAAGTGGTGGCCGCCGGATGCCCGGCCTGCATGCTCCAGATCATGGACGCCCTGTCCCACCAGGGGGACCGGATCCGGA
>JADFXY010000485.1:0-3218 GCA_015233355.1 Deltaproteobacteria bacterium
ATGGCCGCAGACCAATATCTCTCCAGATTATTCGCCACCCCCACTTCCGGGACATATTCCGTGGCCAGGGTCGTGGCTTTAATTTTTACTTGTTCCATATTCCAAAATGCGACGCCGCCCATGATTAGCGAAATCAAAATCAGAGCTCCAAAGCCCAGAGCCACTCTGGCACCCAACTTCAGTTTCTTCATGTTCTCTCCCTCTTGATATACTCATAATGGATTACCATGGACAAGCCCATTGTCACCTGGTCACATTCTTCAGTTTCGTGGGGGAACATCTGCTTGGACGACGGTCCTTCCAAACGAAAGGTTTTGACTTCCGTCATTTCGAACGAAGGTTGAGGATTTTAAGATTTCTCGTTTCGCTCAAAACAAAGGAGATAAACTAACTTAAAAATATCTTTTCTTCATTTTTAAAGAATTGCTTTGACTGTGCCATTCTTGACTATTGAAGGTTTCGACCTGAACTGAGATAATTCTATTTAACATTATTGTCATAATCAAAAAAAATCAAGCCAAAACCATGCCATGCCGGTCACTATTTTTGAATCGGATTTGTCCTGCGCTCCACAGCCAGGCCGGCCGGCCGTCACAAAACACATCTTATTTCCAACATCCCAGGAAAGACAGACCCATAGCAGACTCGGAGAAAATAAGGGATCGCATAGATTTAATAGGATATCTGAATAAGCCTCGCCGCCCCATGCTCCTGCGCGTCTTGCTTTTTCTTTGACCACCGGAACCCGGTATGAGACTGTGATGTTCGGCCGCAACGAATGACCACTTCCGCCACCGGTCACAGCCCCCTCGCTTGCTGCTAAGTATAACCTGATATCAACTATTAGGCAAAGGAAAAATTGTTGTGCGCCGGTTCAAATGTGAGTCCACAGCCGGGATGGCCAACGCAGGATATATTACTGTTATGTCTCTTTAAATTTATCAAAAATTAACATCGTTCGGCACCCTTGGTCTGAACATAATCATAGCCGGGAAGACCAAAACAATGTATACTCGGGCTAGATTTGGAACGCTCATAATCGTCTCGTTTAGATAAGGCTCAGGGCCGACCCGACCAAGGTTTCCCGCTTTTCTCTGGTAAATTCAACGGACGATATCTCTTCTTTGCATTATTGAACAAAAGGAGGCTTAGGATGCAGCAGATGAGACGGCTGGTGGTGGGGATTCTTGTCTGGGTCATGACCGGCATGATTGGGCCGATTTTTATACCGGCCTTCGCGGCGGATAAGCCCGAAGGGGAAAAACCCCGATATGGCGGGGAACTGGTCGTTGCCCTGGAGGCCGGCCCGGCTCATCTCAATCCGGCGATCTCTTCAGGTCTGTTCACCGGGTTGCCGGGAGCCCAATTATTCGCCAGTCCACTCCGATATGACGAAAAATGGCAGCCGCAACCATATCTGGCTGAAAAATGGGATGTCTCACCTGATGGACGGGCGGTGACCTTACATCTGGTCAAAGGCGCCACCTTTCACGACGGCCGCCCGATTACTTCAAAAGACGTCGAATTTTCCATCAGGACCGTGCAAACCTATCACCCCTTCAAAAACATGTTTGCGGCCGTGGAAAAGGTAGACACTCCCGACCCATGGACTGCGATCGTCCGGCTGAGAAAGCCGTCTCCGGCTATCCTGATGGCCATGTCGTCTGTTTTACTCCCGATCATTCCGCAACATATCTATGGTGACGGCCGAGATATCCGGACCCATCCGGCCAACCTGGCTCCGGTCGGCTCCGGGCCGTTTAAATTTGTCGAATTCGTCCCCGGACAACAAATCGTCCTAGAAAAATATAAAGATTTTTTCATAAAAGGCCGTCCCTACCTGGATAGAATACGCTACAAAATATTCCGGCATCCTGAACTTGAAATGCCTATGTCGCTGGAAGCCGGAGAATCACACATGATTTTCTCTTCCAATATTGACGGGTTTCAAAGGTATGAAAAAGATCCGAGGCTGGTGGTGACATCAATGGGGTATAAAGGGCTGGGCGCCCTTTTCTGGCTGACCTTCAACCTTCAAAAAAAGCCTTTTAATGATCTGCGGGTGCGGCAAGCCGTCTCCTATTGTATCGATCGTGATTTTATCGTCCAGACATTGTTAAAAGGCACGGCCCAAAAGGCCACCGGGCCGATCAGCCCGGATAGTCCGTTTTATTCCACCGCGGTGGAACAATTCGGGGTGAATATTGAAAAAGCTAATGACTTGCTGGATGCGGCCGGTTACCCCAGGGATGCCGGCGGCCGAAGGTTCCAGGCGGCTATTGATTATCCCTCCGAGGGGAGTACCTTTGTATCTTTTTCCGAATACTTGCGCCAGGATTTACTGCGTAAGATCGGTGTCGAGTTAATCATTTCCAAATTCAAGGGTTATGCCCAATGGGCCGATAAGATTTCCAACGGCCGGTTCGACCTCAACCTGGACGTCGTTTTTAACTGGGGTGATCCCATGATCGGAGTGCATCGGACCTATGACTGCGACAATATCAAAAAAGGACTGATCTACTCCAATAACCAGGGCTATTGTAATCCCGAAGTCAACCGCCTGATGGAGGCGGCCGGTTCAGAGATGAATTTTGCCAAACGCAAAGCCCTGTATGCCGAATTTCAACGACTGGTGGTCAGAGATTTACCCATATATTATTTATTCAGGATTCCTCACCGGACTATCTATCATAAGGAGTTGGCCGGAATTGACGACAACATTTGGGGAGCATTGAGTCCGATGGATCAGGTTTATTGGCGAAATAAACCCTAAGGAAATTTGACTTAGGCCAATGGTCGGCAGTTGACATGACATTATTTAATCGATAGATTACGATTAATTGTGCAGATAAAGAAAGATGAATGATCGCAGGCGCCTGTGGTCTCATCCATCTGCGTTCATCTGCCAAATCTGGGATACATTTCTGTTTCCAATTAACAAAACTCGTCGAACTCAGGTAGATATAGGAAAAAAAAGATGGCCCGAATCAAATTCGGCATTGCCTCGAAGGTTCTGGCCGGACTGACCGTGATGACCCTGGTGACCCTGGTCTCCGCCGGCCTGGCTGCGATCGCGTTCACCCAGTTCAACCAAAGCTTCACCGATATCTCCCGGCGCAAACTTCCCGCCCTGGTCGGGGCCTCAAAACTCATCCGAGAAAGCGAGCGGATTATCGCCAATGCTCCGGATATCATCGTGGCTCAAACTCAATTTATCC
>JADFXY010000486.1:0-3216 GCA_015233355.1 Deltaproteobacteria bacterium
AAAACCAGGGCCGATTCGACGGAGTTAGGTCTTTCCTTCGCACTCCGTGAGCTGGGTCTGTCCCTGTCAGGTTCAGCCTATGCGGCTAAAGGCCTCACGGGGTCATTCGATGTTGATTTGGCTACTCCATCGGCCGCCTGTCCTTCGGCCATACCCTTACCCCTCTCAGGCAATATCCGGTCATCCGCGCAGTTATCATCCGGGGCTGTTCCATCTTCGGCCCGGAACTGGTTGGACCGGTTATTTTTTTCGGGCCGGATGCAATTAACCGGAGGTCAGGTTGAGATAATCAATTCGCTCCGGTGCCGCGATGTTCAAATTGATCTCCCGGTAGCTTGGTGGCAAAGTAAAGGCAAACCACCCGACGCGGTGACTTCCCAACTCCCCCGAATAGGACGAATCCGCATCGGGGCCATCCGTTCCAGTCTAGTCTCAGCGGCCGATATAGATCTGCCCGTCAAACTGTCGGCCTCGGGAATGACGGTCGGCGATCTCTCTCTCCCATTAAAGACCGGACAGATCAGGTTCGAAAAAATCTCGGTCAAAAACCCATTCCAGCCAAGTTTTGTGATCAACGCCTCCAGTACCGTGGAGAACGTCGACTTAAGCAAACTGGACTGGCCGCCGCCGCCCAGTCACCTGGAAGGAAGGCTTTGGGGTCGGCTTACTCCCGTGACCATCGACGACGGGGAAGTGGTGGCGGGTGGAAACCTAAACGCCTCTATGTTTGACGGCCAGGCGGTCATCAGCCGGATCGCCGTCTCACAACCATTCCAGCCTGACCGGAAAATAAGATGCAACGTCAAGGCAAAAGGCATGGACCTGGAAAAGCTTACGGCAGCCCTGTCTTTTGGCCGGGTAACCGGGATATTGGGAGCGGATATTGAAAATCTGGTGATCACTCAAGGCCGACCCGAGCAATTCAAAATGAAACTTTATTCAATAGAAAAACCTGGGGTGAAGCAGGTGGTCAGCTTAGCCGCGGTCAATGATCTTCAAACCATCAGCCGAGGCCGGGAGTCCGGCTTAAATCTGCCTCTGGGTCTTGACCATATGTTCCACAACTTTTCCTACGACCGGCTGGGCATTCTTTGTGAACTGCACAACGGCGGGTTCACCATCAGAGGCGGCATTATAGAAAACGGGAAAGAGTATCTGATAAAGCAGAAAGGTATGTTAGGGATCGACATGATCAGCCTGCTCGGAATCAAACTGGTCAATAAGGACAGTGCAAAACCTATCGGATACAATGAGATGGTTGACCGACTAGAACGGGTCGCCAAGAAAGAGCGGGCAGCCAAGAAAACCAACCAGCCGCCGGCCGGCAATCAATGACAAAAAGCCGGTTGGACCATTCAACGCCCCGAATTATCTATGGACAAAGAAATAACCAGCTCGCCTCGGACCTGCCCGGCGCCCATCTCCGTGGTGGTCATCACCGGACCCACAGCCACGGGGAAAACCACCCTGGCCATTGAACTGGCCCGCAGATTTGAGGGCGAGATCATCAGCGCAGATTCGATGCAGGTTTACCGGCTGATGGACATAGGCACGGCCAAACCGACCGCAGCGGAACGGAATCTGGTACCGCACCACCTGATTGACGTGGCCTGGCCGGATGAATCATTTGACGCCGCCGCTTTTCGCCTCCTGGCCGGAGACGCCGCGACGCAAATCTCCAGCCGCGGCAAAAGGGTGTTCGTGGCCGGCGGGACCGGGCTGTACATCAAAGTGCTCTTAGGCGGATTGATCGGAGGCACCGGGCCGGATCCGGCCTTTCGGGCGGCTATGAGGGAAAAGGCCGCGACGGAAGGTCCAGAAGCGATCTATGCCGAACTGGCCGCGACCGACCCCAAGGCCGCGACTGAAATTCATCCCCACGATACTTTTCGGGTCATCCGAGCCTTGGAAATCATCAATATAACACGATCCCCCGCGTCCCAACTGCGGTCGGCCCACGCCTTCCAGGAGCAGCGATTCGTGCCGCTTATCCTGGCCTTGGATGTAGATCGGCCCGAACTCTACCGCCGGGTTGAGGATCGAGTGGAAACCATGCTCCAGGCCGGCTGGATAGAGGAAGTTCAGGAATTATTGCACCGGGGGTATGATCCGATGTTAAAACCTCTCCAGTCCATCGGCTATAAGCAACTGGTGGATTTTCTGCTGGACCGGCACTCCCTGGACCAGGCAAAGGAATTGATTAAGCGAGACACCCGTCGTTATGTCAAACGCCAACTCACCTGGTTCCGCCGAGACGCTCGAATCAATTGGCGCCGCCCGGAGCAACTTGACACCATTGTCAGCGAAGTAAGCACTTTTCTTGACCAACGTTTATTACGATAACCGATGCTGCGCTGTCGTATTTCAAAAAAGGCCGCGGCATAGAACATATCTCAGCGCTGTTCCTTATAAATAGGTCTGATTTGACTAGCCAATAAGGTCTTGACAATCCAGCTCCAGCCCAGTATTAGTGTAGTAACTTTCTATCGCCGACATCTTGGAATTGAAATATGTCTCCTATCGTCAGCCTAACCATACTCAGCGACCCGATCCTGTTAAGAGTTGTCCGGGCCGTGGTCGATAGATTCGGAGATATAGTTCATTTTAATCAGAGTGAGTTGTATAAAATCAAACTGGCGTTAGACGAAGTCTGCACCAATGTCATCCGGCACAGCTACGATGGACACCACGATAAGCCGATTACCATCGACTTCCATGCTCATCCTGATCGGCTGGAAATCATCATCAAAGATCAGGGACGGCAACCAACTAAAATGGCCGTTATCAAAGAATTCGACCAGATGGATAAAACAATCCCCGGGGGCCTGGGGCTGCCTCTGATCAAAAGTTTAGTCGACTATTTTGAATTGTGTTTTCCTGCTGACGGCGGTAATATCAGCACGTTGGGCAAATATTTTACCGCCGGAGATTAGCGTTCCTGGTTGCACGTTACAGGTTTCTGGTTGCCTGTTTCGGGTTAACCGTTAAGTCAACATGAAACATGCAACGCAATGTCATTGACTTAAGGTGCAAGGTCATCGGATCATATTCTAATAACTAGTCTATTCCGATTAAGCCCTGAAAGGGCGCTCTAGGTTAGCCCAGGGCAACGCCCCAATGTTGTTGAATTAAGCGTGCGACGTTAAGATTTCTCGCTTCGCTCGAAATGACAGGGAAGTGGACCATCTGAAATGACAATCCAAATTTGTCATTCCG
>JADFXY010000487.1:0-3216 GCA_015233355.1 Deltaproteobacteria bacterium
TGGTGAAATGGTGTAATGCCCGGTCGGAGAAGGAAAGCCGGACCCCGGTCTATTATACGGACGCCGACCAGACCAGGATCTATCGCAGCGGAAGAAAGCCCTTGACCAGGGATATGGTTAAATGGGGCGCCGGCGGTTACCGGCTCCCGACCGAAGCGGAATGGGAGAAGGCCGCCCGAGGGGGCCTGGACGGGCACCACTATCCCTGGCCGAGTCAGGGTAAAGACTATGGCGACCATCTTGACGGCGGCATGGCCAACTACGCCGAGAGCAGCCACTCCTATCAAACCGGGGATCCGCCCTATACCACTCCGGTGGGCTATTATAACGGGCAGCAGACCCCGACCGGCTCGGATATGGCCAATGGCTTCGGGTTGTATGATCTGGCCGGGAATGTCTGGGAGTGGGTCTGGGACTGGTATTTATCCGGGTGGTATGCTCAACATGTGGCCCTGCAGCGGGATTGCCGGGGACCGTTTCAGGGCATATATCGGGTGATTCGAGGCGGCAGTTGGCGTGAGAGCGCCTTTTTTTTACGATGCGCGGCCCGCCTGGAAAGCTCGCCGACCTACCGGGGAGACGATGTCGGGTTTCGGGTGGCGGTGACCGCGCCGGTCAAAAAGGCGTCGGCCGGTTAGGCGGAGCGAGTCGGGCTGATTATTTTGTCTTTTTCATGTATCTTGGCTAAGATGTCCTATGAGTTGAATTTTTATCAGGGAGGCTTTGAAAAAAATGCAGGCCAGAACGATAGAACACGTTAAAGGGAGCGAGCTGCCGGCCGCCTGGTTGGAACAGTTTGGTTTCTATCCGGATCAGACTTTTACCATCACCCTGGAAGATGAGGATGAACATATGCCCCCGGAGGAGGCTTTCCGGCCGGAGTTTGTGGAAGCCGTAAAGCAGAGCGAGGCCAGCTATCAGGCGGGACGGTTTGTCAGATGCCGGACCGATGAGGAAATCCATGATCTCTTTCAGAGAATAAAAGATGAATGAGTATTATGTTGATTTTACGAACGATTATTTGAGTGATTTGAAGAAGCTCAAAAATCATCATCAATTATTGGATCGTTTAGAGGCCAAGGTTAAGGAAATTCGTAGAGATCCGCATCATTATAACCCACCCAAAAACGTTTTCAAAAATAGATGCCGTGTTCATATCGGTAGTTTTGTCTTGATTTTTGAAGTTATAGAGTCTGAACAGGCCATTGTCTTGCATCGCTTTCGGTACCACGACGAAGCCTACGAATAAGAAGCACCTCCTCCATGAGCCCAATGTTGTTGAATCAAAGCAATATTGCCGGTATTTCGGTATGTTGATCGTCTGAACCGTGATTACGCTGATTAAATGAAAGACTATGATTAAAGCAGAATACCCACGTGTTGGATTGCCGGGTCGGCCGTGGGAAAATTCACCTGTAGGGGCGAGGCATGCCTCGCCCTTACACCCGTAAACATCATAGCCCAATCAGTCAATCAGCGTAATCACAGTTCAGACAATGAAGCGGACTCCAGTCCAGGCCGCAGCTTAATTCAAGAGCATTGGGACGTTGCCTCGGGCTAACCTAGTGCGCCCCTTTGGGGCTTATTTTGAATTGACCTCACCCAGGGAGATGCCATGAATGGGGATACCCCTAAGTGCTGTAAATGCCCAAGGACGGAAATAATCCATACCGATCCGGCGACCGACGAAGCCTATTGCCTGTTCCATGCCCCGGTGGATCATAAAGGGATGAGCCCGGCTGCATTCCAGGACAAGGTGCTGGAAGAAATCGCCCGGTCCAAAGCCGCGGGTGAGGAGATCTGTGATTTATCGGCGGCCGTCTTTCCGGCGGCAGACTTCCAAGGCATCACATTTGACCACGCCATAGACTTCAGCCTCGCCGAATTTACCCAGTTCGCCGACTTCAGCGGCGCCAAATTTACCGAGAAGGCCGACTTTAGCGGCGCCACATTTACAGAGGACGCCGACTTCCGCCTCGCCAAATTTACACAGGGCGTCTACTTCTTCCGCACTACATTTACACTGGCCAGCTTCGGTGGTGCCGAATTTACCCAGACCGCCGACTTCCGCCGCTCTACGTTTACCAAGGACACCATCTTCATGAGTGCCAAATTCACCCAGGAGGCCAACTTCAGCGACGCGGTCTTGGGCCGAGCCTCTTTCAATGACGCCACATTCAAGCAAGCCGATTTCAGCCGCGCCAAATTCACCCAAGACGTCTATTTTATCCGCACTCCTTTGATGTTGACCCGGCCCTGGGCGAACTGATGGAGTCCGATGGCCGGCGGGATGCCGGTCGACCGGGCCATTCCCGGCGGAAAATGCTCCATGTCGGAGCTTTCGATCTTTGTCTGCGTCCATTCGGGAAGTCGGTGGCTTATCGGAACACTCGGCAATCGCTGAAGGTAAACCGGAACAAGGATCACCGTCTAAATTTGTTTCGCAGGGCCAAACCCAAAAAGATGGCCTGAAACGGGATGATGAGTCTGGTGAACAGGAGGTTGACCAACTTTCCTCCCAAGGTTATCGGCTCGAACTCGGGAGTCTTGGCCGCTAAGATATGTTCCACCGAGCCCACGATATGTCTCCAGAACGTCCCGTCTGTACCGGTGGACTCCGGCGATGGGTAGCTATCTATGGCGGCGCCGACCGAGATCGGGGGGGTTGCCGGCCGGCCGACCGGTGCTTGAGCCGTTGCCGGGGCCTGGACCTGAACTGTTGGTTGCCCCACAGCCTTGGTCGGCGCCTGAGCCGTGGCCTGAATCTGGACCGGAGGTTGTCCTGGGGCCTTGGTTGATGCTTGAACCGGCGCCTGAGCCGGTGCCTGGGCCGTAGAAGGCGGTGCCTGAGCCTGGGCCGCCCCCTGCCCGGCGGTCTTGATCGAGGCTGGAGGCGAGGCCGAAGGGATGAACCTCTTATCAAAGCAAGCCATCACTCCCATATAGAGCACGATGAGCACAATCAGGGCAAAGAAGGCCCGGACCGGCCGCTCGGCGTACCCGCTGGACACGAAATAGAGATCGGTCAGGCTCAGACTGTATCTTCGCCGTTTGCTGCTCTTCCGGAACATCTCCTTTTCGTTGTAATGCCATGTGGACGCCTCCGGTTCATTATGCTCCTCTTTATATTTTTGCTTTAACCGCCGGTAAAGATCGCCCACCTTGGTGTATTCGTCGGCTTTTGTCGCCCGAGACTCTGGAGTGGTTTCGGCCAGC
>JADFXY010000488.1:0-3207 GCA_015233355.1 Deltaproteobacteria bacterium
CTCAATGGTCCGGCCGGTCAAAATTGGACTGAGCAAATCAAGGGGATTAAACAGGGCGTTTCGGAATTCCGTTCCGTCCTTGCCCCTGAGCGCGGCCAATAAGTTGACCAGGCTCCGCTCGGCCAGGTTGAACCCCTTGGAGATGTATCCGGCCAGGTTCAAATAAGACGGCTTGAAAAAGCCGAATAAATCCTTGATCCCCAGGGGACTGTTGGTCCGGAACAAATCTATAACGGCATCAATGGTAAACCCATTGGCCAGGAAACCGGTGACCAGGGCCCCGGATGAATTGCCCAGGTACATGTCGAAATCATTGACGGAGAAATTGGTAAAGCAATCCTCGAGGCATTTGAGCACCCCCAGTTCGTAATAGATCCCGGAAAAACCGCCACCGCCACAGGTCAGGGCCTTTTTTCCCTGCCGTGGTGAGGAGAGGATCTTCTGAATCTCGGCGATGAAATCTTCGGCGAAGTTATAGTCTCCTCCGCATTGGGCCGGCTCTCCCCTCCAATCCGGATTTCTGTCTGCAAAACAGCCGCCGATGTTTAATTGACCGGCGAAGAAGATCTGACGATGAACCAGTCCGGGCTCGGGACAGCCTAGAAACATGATGATTCGGCTGAAGTTGTACCTGAAATCCGGGTCCCTCTCTTTGTCGAGATACTCCAGCAGATATCGTCCGGCCTGCCAGACTTCCCGGCAGCGGCGGTCATCTAAACATCTCAAGTCCAGAATGAGGAAATTGAAGTATTCCCGAGCCAGCAGGTTGATGGCCTCATCAGGGAGGCTTACGGGATGAAAGATCAAGTCCAATTCGCCGACGGAGACCACCTGGTGCCCCATCCGTTGCTTAACCGCCGCGGTCGGCACCCTGGCCGCCTTGGCCAGGAAATCATCCAGATTATTCCCCACCGGAGAAAGGTACAGGATGTTTTTCGGTTTTACTTGAACGAGAGTTTCTTTCAATGCCGATAACCTATTATGCTAGCCCAATGCTGTTGAATTAAGCCAATCATGCACGCTTTATTCATAAAATGGCCAACTCCGAATAAGTAAGGGACCCCGGCGGCGGCCGGTGTTATTCATGGAAGAAATTTCCAGGCCGATCCAAGACGGTCATGGCGTTTTCATAAGAGCCCCGAAGGGGCGCGCTAGGTTAGCCCAGGGCAGCGCCCCAATGCTGTTGAATTAAGCTGCGGCTCGGGCTGGAGTCCGCCCCATTGTCTGAACCTTGATTACGCTGATTGACTGATTTACTATGAGGTTTGCGGGTGTAGGGCGAGGCATGCCTCGCCCCTACAGGTGAATTTTCCCACGGCCGACTCGGCAGCCCAACGTGGGTATTCTGTTTTACTCATAGCCTTTCATTTAATCAGCGTAATCAAGGTTCAGACGATCAACATACCTAAATATCAGCAACATTATTCTAATTCAACAGCATTGGGGCGTTGCCCTGGGCTAACCTAGAACGCCCCTTCGGGGCTTATTTGGAATGATCTATTTTAAAACATTAGAGCGATCATCCGGCCTTAAGTCGATGACATTGGGTTACTTGTTGCTTGTTGCTTGTTGACGGGGAAACCGGACGAAGTTCTATAAATAGACAATACTGAATAAACCCCAACAGGGCTAACCTAGAGCGCCCTTTCAGGGTTTATTTGGAATGAACTATTTTAAAACATTAGAGCGATCGTCCAGGTCAACCTTTCCCCGGCAGATCCTCCGCGATTGGGCTCGTCATGAGACTCCAGTCACGGATGCACCCGGCACCATCGGCCGAATAAACAATATCTCCCTGCAGATTCCGGCATCGTAACTCCTCGATGGTCAGGCATCCTCTCTCTTTCATGGCGCGCCGTCTGGGCTTCCGGGATTTCTTCGGAAGCGGGGCAGGGGTGAAGGGAGCCGTGTATTGTTCAATGTCACCGGTTGTCAGCATTTCCGACTCCGGTATGTCCGAGACAGCGGTTTCCGCCTCTAAATCAACCGGATCATTGACTCCCGCCTGAAGAGATTTTCGAAGGTCGGTCTCAACTCCGACCCGGTCTGAAGGGTCAAGAGAAGCTTCATTCACTGACTCATCTCCGGCGGATGGATTTCCGGCGTCTTTTGATATCTCCGGGGCCGGTCGGATGATCGGGATGGGGACGCATCCAACTTTCTGAATCTCTATGGATGGTCTATAGGATGCTTGAACAACGGGTGTCTTAAGCACCTTTGTATAAATGTGTTCAGACCTGGCCAGGCCATGCTTGGGAAAAGAGTGACGGTAAACAATCAAGGCGCCGAAACAGAACAGCAATATCAAAATAGATAACAATTGCTTGTTAAGATCCCGTCTTCCTGGTCCGGGAGTCGGTCGGTTGATTATCCTTTTATAGGTCGAACTCAATTTACTCAGGGAAGGCGACATGTCGTTACTCCTTTTTGCTTCAGTATTGAATAATAGGCTCACAAATACCAGGAAGCAATTTCGGGACCAACATGTCGAAGAATCGCTACGGCAAATTTATTTTAGATATAGTTTGGGGAGTTAGACTTGAACCTGGGGCAGGCTGCCGGGAGGGGATGATGGCCGGGGGGACACATCCGATCGTCAGAAAATTGACTGAGTCATTGTCTGAACTGTGATTAAGCTGATTAAATGATTGTGCTATGATGTTTGTGGGTATAAGGGCGAGGCATGCCTCGCCCCTACAGGTGAATTTGCCCATGGCCTACCCGGTAGTCCGGCCCGGCCTGCTCTCTCTACGGGGTCGTCTTATCCCGGTAGACCAGGATAGGCCGCGTCGTCAACCTGGCGATGTTCAGGGCCTCATCGCTGATCAACTTCAAATGCTTCGGCGGCTGGTGACTATACGCGCCCAGCACGATCAGATCGTACCTTTCGGTGGCCACTTCTTTGAGGATTTCATCGACAAAGTCCCCCTTGGTGGATTTGGCCACCGGAACATGGTCTAACTTGCGCAGGGTTTGCTCGCCCTTGTACAGGCAGGACTTGGCCACGCCGTCGCTTTCGGCTCTGACGTTTTCCTGAACGTGCATCACGGTAATCTGGGGCTTCTTCTTGGCCAGCAGGCCGGCAATGAATTCCAGCGCCCCCTGGTCGCATTCCGAGCCGCGATAGGCCACCAGAACTCGATTGATCGGCCGGTAATTCCGGACAATCAGGACCGGCTGGCAGGCATGATGAAGAATCTTGGCATG
>JADFXY010000489.1:0-3181 GCA_015233355.1 Deltaproteobacteria bacterium
TGGCCGCCGGGCATATCGGGTTTTGGGTCCGGTGCCGCGGCGGTTCTTTTTGAAATGACCGCCTCCAGATAGTCAGCCAGAGCGGAGACGGTGGGATAATCAAAGGCGATGGTCACCGGAAGAGTAAACCCCAGACTCTTCTGTAAATTGTTTCGTAACAAGACTGAAGTCAGCGAACTCATCCCCAATTCAAACAAGCCTTGTTGATCACCTAAGATTGACGATTCCATACTTAATATGGCGGCCACCTGATCTCGGACGTGGGTCAGTAGGAGACCGGGGCGTTCGGTGACCGGCACCGCCTGTAAAGCCCGGAAAAATTCCCCTGGAGGCTCTGGCGGGGGGCTCTGTGGAGTCGGTTGACCGGAGCGGGTGAGCGGCTCCGCCCTTAATGGACCGGCCCCGCCTGTTGTGCGGCTTTGTGATCGGGTCTGGATGGCGGCCGGCAATGCCACCAGCCGGCGGGAATAGTCCCGGTCAAACCCGGCCCAGTCTACAGGCGCCCCCAAGACGTACAGTTGGGCCAAACTTTGCAGCATCTGATTCCAATCCGATTGACGAGGACCGGGATTGAGGCTGGGCAAGAGAATCCCTTTATCCTCAGGAAGACATTGCCGGACCATCCCCAATAAAGTCGGTCTGGGACCAATCTCCATGAAGACCTCATAACCCAGGCGGTAAAGCGTCTCTATGCCGGTGCTGAATCTGAGTGTTGAGAGGAGTTGTCGGCTCCAGTATTCGGAGGTGGTGACTTCCGTGGAGGTTGGTTGACCCGTTAGATTGGAGATAAATGTAATCTTGGGAGGAGAGTAAACGCCTTTGGCGGCTACTTCCGCAAAACCATCCTGGGCCGGTTGCATGGCCGGGGAATGGAATGGGTGTGAAACGTTGACTTTCACCGTTCTGATTCTGGCCCGACGGAGATCGGCCACGATAGCCCGGATGGCCGGGGTCGTCCCAGAAATAATTACAGTTTCCGGACTGTTGACTACGGCAATGGCCGCCTCGGCGGCATAAGGCTGAACGGCCTGGGCGACGACGTCCTCAGGGGCAATGACCGCAACCATGTCGCCATTTTGAGGGAAAGACTGTAAGTGAATCGCTCGTAAGGCATTTACCGTGAGGCCGTTTTCCAGATCTTGAATGCCGGCTACGCAGGCTGCCGGGTATTCGCCCGAACTGTGGCCGATGACCGCGCCCGGTTCGATGCCCCAAGACCGCCACAGCTCTGCCAAAGCGTATCCTATAGCGAACAGGGCCGTTTGAGTATAGGCGGTTTGATCTAAGGGGGAGGAGCAGCCCGGTTTCGGATAGATAACCGAGAGCAGCGGTTGCTCCAGAATGGGACGTAGAATCTCGTCGCACTGATTGATAATGCGGCGGAAAGTCGGTTGCGTCTCATAGAGTTGGCGGCCCATGCCGACGTATTGGGCCCCCTGACCGGTAAACAGGAAAGCGATTTTCGGGCCGTCATGGTTGAGAGCGCGGCCATAAACAATGTTTTTCGGCAAAGAGTCGTCGGCCGGTCCTTCTATCCGGCTTATATTTTCAAGGGATTGAGCCAGACCGGAAGGCGAGTCGGCTATCAGGGCCAGCCGGTGGTCTAAGTGGGGGCCGGTCGTGTTGACCGAATAACATATATCCGCAATTGATGCGGCTGGAGCAGTGCGGAGAAATGCCCCATATGATCCGGCCAAGTCGACCTGTTCATGCTCTGTTTTAGCTGAGATAGTCAGCAGATGGGTGGGCCGGCAGGGTTTGGCCGGGGGTGGTGCGGCGGTGATTGACGGTGTGATTGGACTCGCTGGGACATCAGTGGGGCAGTCACCACACTTTGCTTCAGGCAAGACGGATGCATGGGCAACGTCGATTGGCTTCATCTTATAGCTCTCATTAATAAGGAATATTGGCGAATAAGACTAAGCGAAAGAAATCTAAACCGGGCGTCCCCCGCCTTGGATCATTAGTCCTGCAAACGTGTATTGGTCGATGATGCCGGGCCTGGATTTTTTTGGCTCTATCTTATTATTATGAAAAAAATCAATTAAATACGCCAATATGGGGCCAGGTCGAAGTAAGGGCGTACCGGCGGTACGTCCTTACCTCTATAGTCCCAGAATCTAATTCTAGAGGGTAAGTGGGCAGGGGTTAAGTCAGTTAGACCCAAAGGCAGGAGACTTGATCTGATCAGTCGGCCCGTCAATAACCTGCCACCGCAGCAAATAAGTCGGTTTAACCCGAAGCTATTGTGGTGTCATTGTTTGTTGCAGATAAATTTTACTTTGAACCCTTTAAGCCGGAAACGACCTTTTTCCCGTCTTCGTATTGTTCTGCGAAGTATTCCTTGACCTTTTGCGGTTGAAAGTCCAAGAAGGTGCCGCCAGACTCAAAATGTTGTAAGAACACCCGGCCGATAGCGTAAGTAGCCGCGCCGCCGACCAGACTCATGGTGATAACACCGGTGGTTTGTCCGATCAGGGGAATGATTTTGATGAGGCTGCTCAGCGGCCCGCACAATGACACGGGGATGACGCTGCCCAGCAAACTGGCGATAACTGTTTTGGTGATATCCTTAGAGAACGGGATATCATACATTTTGGCCAGGCTACGGACCATTTCCATTTGGATTGCGGTCAGGGCGGCCATATCAAGCAGAGGAATCGGGACCAATCCCGCGCCCATGGCCCAAAGGACGCGGTTTTTGATCACGCCATTGGCCTTAGCTTCTCTCTCGCCTGCAGTCATTTCAATTGGTTGTGGTTCAATATTGTCCAGCTCCGGTTTATCCATTCCTGTTACCTCCATTGGTGTGGTTGGCATACTGGTTACCGCTTCTCCCGGTTTGTCATTCCCCGGTCCCCCTACAAACATTGATCCCGTCGGATCTATCGCGGCAGGTTTGGTCTTAGTTGCGGCAATTTCGGCGTCCTTAGTTTTCGGCTTTTTGATCTCTGTTTCAGTTGTTCCGCTGGTCTCTTTGTTCATTCCACCCCCCCTAACAGTTAAGGTTTTTTTGCGGTGGCAGTGATTGGTTGAACCCCACTTTTAGTGTTTACATACTACAAGGCCACAGATAAACATCAAAAATGAAGATAGCGAGGAGAAGCAAAAAAATGTAATGATTGAATAACAAACCTGTCAAGTCATCCGGCTAAAGTTGACTAAAGTGTGGGGGGGCAAA
>JADFXY010000048.1:0-16367 GCA_015233355.1 Deltaproteobacteria bacterium
TGATAACAGTTCTCCATTAAGCGGTGGTTGGAGCCTCGAAGTTCCGACGCGGTCCGCCCGACGCCCCACTGGAAATTCGGTGCGGACCTCAAACGGACCTCAAAAGCTTAATTCAACAGCATTGGGGTGCTGCCCTGGGCTAACCTAGAGCGCCCCGTTGGGGTTTATTCCGAATGGGCCATTTTTGAAAAATTAGCATGCCCGTCCGGCCTTAAAGCAACGGCATTAAGATGTAGCCGGAATGGTTATGATCGCTCACTGAAAATTCAGAAGGCGGCAGATTGTTCACATTGAAGGTGACAACGGACGGACTAGGTCAACAGCAGCAATGTCTGCCCCAGGCGTAGTGTAACCGGATGTTTAGAAGAGGGTATTTATGCTATGTAGCGGTTTTTGAATTCCCCGTCCCATGACGGATGGCCGTCGGGGATCGTTACGCAGGTGTTTATATCCATAATTATTTCGACTATATCATATCTATGGCTGAAGTCAATTGGAATCGCCTGGAGGGAAAGCCGGCCGCGCCATTTTTTCTTGCCACAAAAACCGCCGGATGTTATGCTGGCCCAGCTTAGCGGAGAAACTCATCAATCCTCGAATAAGGCCGCCGGCATTGAAAGAAACTCTCGTTAAAGTAAAACCGAAAAACATCCTGTACCTTTCTCCGGTGGGGAATAATCTGGATGACTTCCTGGCCGCGCTCAGAGGCAAGGAAGGAACGGAATTCCGAAACGCCCTGTTCAATCCCCTTGATTTGCTCAGTCCAATTTTGAACGGCCGGACCATTGAAAGAATCATCCGAGAGATGTTTAGCACCACCGGTCATACCAACGATTTCCGCCGGCTGAAAAAAAAGCTGTTCATCGGCGCCAGTGACCAGGATTCCCGGAGCCACATCCACTTCGGGGATACCAATCATGATCAAATCCCTATCTCCCAGGCGATTCAAGCCGCCATCGCCCTCCCCCCCTTTTGGGAAAGCGTCCAAATCGGGCAGCGCTTTTACGAGGACGGCCTGATCACCAGATCCACCAATGTCGGCAAAGCCATCAACGAAGACGCCAAACTGGTCCTGGTGTTGGAACCGTTTATCCCTTTTTATTCCAAGACACCCGGATTCAATCGGAGCAAAGGCGTCCTCTTCCAAGGGCTTCAGGCCATCAAAACCATCAATTTCACCCGGTTATTCCTAACCGGCCGAGAGTTGACCAGGCAATACCCAAATGTCAACATTCATGTCTTTTTCCCTCGTAATTCTATGAGATGACCCATGTCTAACAGCCTTTGGGACCCCCGGCGCTTCGAGTCTATCTTTCAGGGAGCCTACTTTTCCACCGCCTGGCGGTTAGAGAAAATGGAAGGCCGCATCACAGGAGCATTGGCCTCCCACGGCATAAATCTTGACCTGACCAAAGCCCGAGATCTGAAGGAACGCGTCGTCGGGGTCGTGCCGAAATCTTTTTTTGAACATCTTGAGGACCGTGACCGGCTCAGGCCAATGAGGTGACCATGTCCAAAGAAATCCTGCCCGAAAATCAGATAGAACCTTATCTATTGACGAAACTTCAGAAAGCCGCCTCCGCCCAGGGCCTGACCTATGCCCAGGTGGGCCAAAAATGTGGTAAAAAGTGGACCCGGGCCCTCGCCCGGACCATGAAACTTGTAGCCGAAGAGGCGGGTGTCCTGGCCATCAAAGATTTAATCTATACGCTTTGGGCCCGCGGCCTGATCTTTGTCGAGCCGCCCCACGGCCGACTCAAGGCGCCCAGGGTCTGGGATCTGGACTCGGGACGCAAGGCGTTTCCCCTGGTCTCCCCCCAGGCGGCCCCGAAATCAGATACCCGGTGTGAAGATCAAGATCTCCGAACCGCATATCAAAAATCCGCCGCGGAATTCTTCGGCTTCGTGCCCATTTACATCTTACGCCGCGAGCTTGGCTGGACTCGGGAAAAATTTGACCGGGCCCTGTTCGACCTGAATGAAAGGGATAACCCCGTCATTGATCTGCTGAGCGGTGATCCCCAAAACTATACCCCAGATCAAAAAGAAGACTCGCTCCGGAAAGGTAACGATCTCTATTTGCAGATCCTCTGGAGGGAGGAATGAAGTCTCAGGACACCGGGTTGCCTTTCAATCCCTTTGCCACCAATGCCATCGGAGATCCCCGGCGGGAAGTCCATCTCCCGGATGTCCGGGCCATTAATGAGAAGGTGTCTTCGCCCCTGGTCAACCTGCTGCATCAGATCGGCCGGACCCCGGTCATGGCCGCCCTGGTCTTGGGCGAAGCCGGATTTGGGAAGACCCATCTCATCAGGCGTCTCATCTCCGAAGAAGACCGGAACTTCGTCTTCGCCTATGTCCATCCGATGAAGGATCATCACCGGATGTATTCCACACTGCTGGCCGCGGTGACCAGGGCCCTGGCCGGTCCGGTGTCCGGTTATCCTGAGCCCGGCCCGACGCATTTTCACCTGATGGCCGCCCAGATCATCAAAGCCGCGTTCGATGATTACATCAAAGGCCGGCGCCCTGGAAAAGCAGTGACCAGGCTGCTCGCCGAAGCTGCCGGAAACCCCCTGATTCTGCTCAAACTGCCGGGCGTAACCGGTCAGTGGGCCGGACTGTTGGCTGAAACGGAAGAGTTTATCTCCCGCCGTCAGTTACTGGACAATAGAATTTCTCACCTGACCCTAAGATCTATTCTCTATTTAGTCGACAGGCCCAAGAGAGCCGCCGGCCGGATGTGGCTCAGCGGCGAGATTCCGGATGATGATCATTGCCGGATACTGGGCCTGACCATTCGCGATGGTGACCTGACCTCAGAAGCCCAGGAAGCCCGGGCCGGGGAGATACTCAAGACGATCGGCCGGTTACTCGCCTGGCATCAACCCTTGATTCTTTGCTTCGACCAATTGGAAAACCTGGATACGGAAAAGCTGGTCAAGGGATTCGGTCTCCTGATCAATGATCTGGTCAATCAAACCGAGAACATTCTGCCGGTCGGGTTTGTCCGGCCCGATACCTGGAACAACGTCTTCACGGCTTTGCTGGACCGGGCGCCGTTGGAGCGGTTAAAATCGAATGTGTACGTTCTGCAGGGATGCAACCCGGACCAGGCCCGGGACATTGTCCGCAGCCGTCTGGACTGGGCTTTTCAAGGCGCCCGGCCGGCCGGAGCCGATGATTTCTATCCCCTGGACCGCCAGGCTCTAGAAGAGGCCATTGGTCACCGGTCCCTCAGCCCCAGAGAAGTGATCACCATCGCCAACCGTCTGATGACCTCCAGCCGGCCGGTCATCCAGACACCGGCCTTTGAACCGGCCGACCCGTTGGAGGTGGTGCGAAGTTCATTCCGCGCCGAGAAGGAACAACTGCTGGCCGCCGGCTGGACGGACCCTCTGCCCAAAGAGCCGGTGGTGGCCGGACTAAAACTCTACTTTAGCCTGCAGGACGCCGGCGCCATTTATCTGGTGGAAGAACCGGCAGAAAGAGGACCGGTGGATCTACGGATTAAGTTCTCCGTTCCAGGACATCCAGGTGAGCAATACGCGGATTTCTTGGTCGAGACTGCGGCCAACTGGCGCCCTATCCAGGCGTCATTCAAGATGTTGACCAACCGTCTCCAGCAAGGAATCACTGATCACGCCTTTTTTATTCGCGATGCCCGCCATCCCATCCCTCCCAAACCCGGAACCATGCCCAAGACAGTGGAAGCCCTGAAGGTTTATAAGAATCTCGGAGGGCACACCGTCTATCTGGAACCCGAAGCGCCAGCCGAACTCATGGCCCTGGTCTACACCGCCGATAAGATTGGATCGCAAGACCTGACCTGCCCTACCGGCCCGGCCGGCCGGAGAGAGCCGTTGGACCAGGCGGTTCTAAACAGATTTATCAAGGAACATTTCCGCTGCCGGTTTCTGGTGGAATTGGAGAATTACTTGCGGCCGGAAAATCATGTTATAGACGAGGACCCGAAGCTATGAGTGTAAAAAATATACCCACATTACCCGCCTGAGGCACTTAACTGTAAAATATTTATGCACCCCTGGGGTTTGAGCCACAGATTGCGCCGATTTGCGCAGATTAAAACATAGTGAAACGATTGAATCCAGGCATCTGTCGGCCAAGGTTCAGCAAATGACCGCATACATCTGTGGGTCTCTTCCATCTGCGTTCATCTGCGTAATCTGCGGATTCATCTCTGTCTTTCAATTAATGAGACTCGTCGAAGTCAGGTTACGCTATTTCAACCAGTTCCAAAAATATTCAGCCGACGTTCCTTATCCGGCTTAACCTGGCATGTTTCTGGCATGTCCTAAACTGGTAACCCTATCTTATTCACTTTTTGCCCTGGGATACCCCGGAAGCCGATATAATGATTCTGAAACGATCAGGAAAGTTGTTCATCCCCGCTCTGTCGATTATGGTCGCAGTAGCCATTTTATTGCTCTTATTGATCGTTTTTTCTATCGGCCGCCTGCACCAAGACGAATCTCTGATGGAAGAAGCACTGTCACGAGAAGGATTGGCCATCATCAAGAGCGTCGAATCCGGGACCAGAATCGGAATGCGTTACGCCCCGTGGTACCAGGAAATGGTCGGCCGATTGATCACCTCCACCGCCTATGAGCTTGATCTGGCCTTTATCGGGATTTACAATTCCAGAGGGCAGATTTTTGCGTCCAGCGACGATCAAAACCGGAAGATTCGCCTCCCTCCACAAATCAGTCGGAGGGAGCTCTTTAACTCAGTCCTGCCGGTCAGATTCTTTACTGAAGATGGCTCCGTTTTTGTAGTGGGCAAGCCCTTTCGGCCCGTTATAAGCCGCGAAGTAATGGGCAAGATGCCCGGTATGCCCGGTTGCCAACCCGGATATGAGGCCGGGCCGCGAGCAGTCCCTTGGTGTGTCATGGAACCGAACAGGATGCCTCCAGGAGTTGGTCCCCCACCGGGTGAGCCGGCCCTGATGACTGATCTGGTTATCCTGGTCGGGCTTAAGACCGAGGCCCTCCGTCAGGCCCAAAATCATGACCGGAACCATGTTCTGTACATGGCCCTGTTGCTGGCCGTGGTGGGTTCGGCCGCTTTCTTCTTTCTATTTGTCATCCAGAACTACTATCTTGTTGAAAAAACGCTCAAGAATATGACTACTTACACTACTAATGTGGTCAAAAGCATGCCGACCGGGTTGGTCGCACTGGATGATAAAGGTCAGGTGGTCACCATTAACGAAGCCGCGGCCGCCATGTTTCGTTTGTCTGGAGAGCAACGCCACGTATCTTTGAATGAATTATTAGGGTCAAAGTTCGGAGAACTGGTGACGGAAACGAAAGGCCGGGGGCGAGTGCTGGAAAAAGAGATTATTTGCCGTGACTCTGATGGGTTGGCCGTTCCAGCCGCTGTAAGCGCCGCCAGACTGGCCGATGCGGCCGGATCCGATCTGGGGACCATCTGGTTGTTTCGGGATCTGCGGCAGGTTAGGGAGTTGGAGAAAAAGGTTTGGCGGTCTGAACGATTAGCCGCGGTGGGCCGGTTGGCCGCGGGGGTGGCTCATGAAATCAGAAACCCTTTAAGCTCCATCAAGGGATTCGCCCAACTGTTTAAGAAGGATTTCCCCAACGGCACCCCCAAGGGCGAGTATCTGGATATCATGATTAAAGAAATAGACCGGTTAAATCGAACTATCTCCGATCTGCTGACTTATGCCAAACCCAAGCCGCCGAACTTGAAGCATGGCGATCTTAACTCCCTGGTGGAGAAGACCCTGGTTTTATGGAAGCCTGACCCAGGGATACAGGTCGTTACCGAGCTATCTCATGACATTCTGCATTGCGCCATTGATGAAGACCAATTAACTCAGGTCCTGTTGAACCTGCTCCTGAATGCCAATCAGGCGGTCGAGGGAGGGGGCCGGATCACCGTGGCTACTTCGGCCGGTCCCGAGCCGAGACTGGTGTCCATGACGGTCATAGACACCGGGCCGGGGGTGAATCCGGAATTCCTGGATCGTCTTTTTGACCCCTTTTTCACCACCAGGGAAAAAGGCACCGGGCTGGGCCTGGCCATTGTCCATAGTATTGTGGAGGCCCATGGCGGGACGGTCAAGGTCCACAATCATCCATCCGGAGGAGCGGTCTTCACCATTACGTTGCCTGAGGCGGCCATAGAGGCGGAAGCCCCCATCAGCGGCCAGGCCGTGAACTTCTGATAACCATGGACTGAGTTCGACGAGTTACATCATTTGGTGAGGTGCGTCCGGAGCTGGGGTTTATGGATTATTGGCCAACATTATTTCGCGTTCTTCGACGCGCCACGCGGCATAGCGGAGGGCCTGGAGCACGTCTTCCCGCTCCAGATAAGGATAGTCCACCAATACTTCTTCAATGGAATGACCTGCCCCGATTTGTCCCACGATCATGCCCACAGTAACCCTCATTCCACGAATACAAGCTTTGCCGCCCATGACATCAGGTTGTTGGGTGATACGATCCAACGTCACCATGGCTGTCCTCCACAATAAATGAGGTGTGAGATTGACGAAACAGCAGACCGAGTTAAGCCGTTTCATAACTGAGCATCAGCCCATTACTCGATCCCGAAACCGTTGTTAGACCGGAAAATCTACCTTGATCTTAAAGAGTTTCTTGGCCGGGAGGTTGCAAATCTGGGTGACCCCGGTTTTCTGCCTGATCTCTTCCAAGTACTGGTCGATCAGGTCCATGCTTTCGGCGATAAAGGTAAACCAGACATTGTACTGATGGTCCCGGCGATAGTTGTGCGTAACTCCAGGATAGGCGTTTACGACGGTCACGAACTGGTCCATGGCCTCTTCCGGGACTTTGGCCGCACACAGGGTGGAGGTAAAACCCATCTTAGACGACTGAAAGTTGGCCCCAATGCGGCGGATAATCCGGCAGTCTTTCATCCGTTTGACCCGGT
The DNA here is from genome assembly GCA_015233355.1 of Deltaproteobacteria bacterium. GTDB lineage: Bacteria > Desulfobacterota > JADFXK01 > JADFXK01 > JADFXK01 > JADFXK01. The sequence goes on from JADFXY010000048.1 coordinate 6,940, forward strand.
CGATCACTTCTTGTTCCGGTATCCCCAGTTCTTCCCCCAAAACCTGATAAGGCCGGGCGGTAATGGGAAAGCCGGACTGGATCAGATTCAAAATATCCCGGTCGACTTGATCCATTTCTTGGTTTAATTCATTATTTTCAGGCATGATCTCCACCAGTTCTGGGCTGATATCCACACAGCGGCTCCTCGGCTAAATAGTTGCCGGACATCTCGTGGGCTCGAGCCCGGCAGCCACCACAAACCCGCTTGAATTCACATCGGCCGCACTTACCTTCCAGCCGGCCGTAATCCCGTAGGGTGTTAAATATCTCCGATTGACGCCAGATCCGGCTGAATGGCTGCTCTCTGACATCGCCGCAGGTCAAATCCAGGTACCCGCAAGGTTGGACCCGGCCCACATGGGAGATAAAGCAAAAGGCCACCCCGCCTAAACAGCCCCGCGTTACCGCATCCAGCCCAAAGGTGTTCATATCCACCGGCTCCCCGTCCTGAGCCGCCCGTTGCCGCATGACTCGATAGTAATGGGGCCCGCAAGTAACCTTGATATGGATCGGCACCACCTTCCGGCGGTCATATAACCAGTTAAGTATTTTTTCATATTCTTCGGCGGAAATCCCGGAAACCTTGACGTCCTTAGCCCGGCCGGTGGGAACCAGCATAAACACATGATGGGCCGCGGCCCCCAACCTGACGGCTAAGTCCTGAATGGCCGGAAGCTCGGCCAGGTTCTCCATGGTGACTGTGGTATTCACCTGGAATTCTACGCCGGCCGATTTGGCCTCGGCCATGCCCCGCAGCGCCCCGTCAAAGGCCCCGGACACCTGCCGGAAACTATCATGACTCTCTTTGGTCGCGCCGTCTAAGCTGATGCTGATCCGATGGATGCCGGCCTTCAGCATCTCTTTGGCCCGCTCTGGGGTGATCAGCGTCCCATTGGGGGCCATGACCATGCGCAGTCCTTTTTCTGTCCCATAGGCAGCCAGTTCAAAAACGTCGTCCCGCAGTAACGGCTCGCCACCCGTCAGGATGACCACCGGGTTCCCGGACTTGACCATCTCATCGATCAGGGCTTTGGATTCAGCCGTAGACAGCTCGTCTTGGTACGGAATATCTTTAGCCGAGGCCCGGCAGTGGACGCAGGCCAGATTGCACCGCCGGGTTACCTCCCAGGCGATCATCCGCGGCCCGCAGTCGCTGTGACCATGCCCACCGGGTCTCCCCGCCGGATGGCCGGGGTGATGTGAAGTTCTGTTCGTCATGACCAATAACCGTGTTTGAAGGTTGCCCTACCCGCGCTGAAGATTAGACCTTCCCCTCATTCAGAAGTAGGGCCGCTTCCTTGGCGAAGTAGGTTAAGATCAAGTCCGCCCCGGCCCGTTTGATGGAGGTGAGGCATTCCATCATCACCCGAGGACCATCTATCCAGCCCTTTTCAGCCGCGGCCTTGACCATGGCGAATTCACCGCTGACGTTGTAAGCCGCCACAGGTAGATCGAACTCTTCCCGGACTCTCCAGACAATGTCCAGATAGGGCAAGGCCGGCTTGACCATGATGATATCGGCCCCCTCCTCCACGTCTAAGGTGACTTCCCGGAGAGCTTCCAGGGCATTGGCCGGGTCCATCTGGTATGACCGGCGATCCCCGAACTTTGGGGCGGATTCCGCGGCATCCCGGAACGGGCCGTAGAACCCGGAGGCATATTTGGCGGCATAGGACATAATGATGGTCTGGTCAAAGCCGTTCTCGTCCAGGGTGTCCCGAATCTCCGCCACCCGGCCGTCCATCATGTCCGACGGGGCTACAATGTCCGCCCCGGCCTGGGCATGGCTCAAGGCCATCCGGCCCAACAACTCCAGGGTCGAGTCGTTATCCACGTCGTTATCCTTGATCAGCCCGCAGTGGCCGTGACTGGTGTATTCACACAGGCAGACGTCGGTAATGACCACCAAGTCAGGAACTTTGCTCTTGATCGACTTGACCGCCCGCTGGACCACCCCGTTTTGATCATAGGCCCCAGTCCCCCGCTCGTCCTTCTTGTCCGGAATACCAAACAGCAGCACGGCCGGAATGCCCAGGTCAAAAGCCTCCTTGGCCTCTTCGACGATATGGTTGACCGAGAGTTGAAAATGTCCGGGCATGGAAATGATGGGGTTCTTGACCTCTTTGCCGGCCGCCACAAACAGCGGCAGAATGAGATCATTAACCTGCAGGTAGGTTTCTCTGACCATCCGGCGCAAGGTTTCGGTCCGGCGCAACCGTCTGGGTCGGTATTCGGGAAATTGCATAATGAAAGCTCCTGGTTTGTGGTGCGAGTTACACGTTGCTCGTTGCTCGTCACAAGTTTGCCCTTAATAGTCAAGTCATCATCTCGGACAAACGGATCATAACACATACACTGATTGCTTGGTGTTTGGCACAATTTTATCTGTCAATTCATCGCAATAGCCTCGTGAAACAAGGCGTGGCAGCTTCTTTCATAAAAAACTTTGAAACAGCAAATAAGGAATGAAATAGTCGTAACCAGCAACGAGCAACCCGTAACTATTTAATCCCAATTTCCTCATCGGTCAAATAGCAGGCCGGGTCCGGAGCCCAGAGATCACCCACGGCTTCAGCCCGGACGCGGAAATTGCCGCCACAAACATTCAGCCAGCGGCAAGCGGCGCAGCGCCCGGTGACGTATTGTTTCTTGTCCTTTAACCGGGTCATCAACTCCTCGCCGTCGGTATTGGCCCAGATGCGGCTAAAGGCCCGGTCCCGGACATTGCCGAAGGAGTGGTGCCGCCAGAACTGGTCAGCATGGACGCGGCCATCCCAACTGACGCACCCGATACCCCGGCCGGAGCTGTTGCCTTCATTCATCTGAAGCAATTCCAGGACCTGGGCGGCTCGCGGCGAGTTTTCCTTAACCATTCGAAGATAGAGATATGGGCCGTCGGCGTGGTTGTCCACCGTCAGGATTTCCTTGGGCTTGCCTCGGGCATGGAGGTCGGCCGTGCGGTCAATGATCAAGTCAACCATCTGCCGCGTTTCAGCCAGGCTCAAATCCTCCTGGATCAGATTACTGCCCCGTCCGGCATAAACCAGATGGTAGAAACAAGCCCGTGGAATATCATGCTCTTCAATCAAGTCGAAAATCGCCGGGACCTGATCGGCATTCATCCGGTTGATGGTAAACCGCAGACCCACCTTGATCCCGGCTGCCTGGCAATTCTTGATCCCGGCCATAGCCGCCTGAAAGGCCCCGGCCACGCCTCGAAACTTGTCATTGATCTGTTCCATACCATCGAGGCTGATGCCCACGTAGGATAGGCCGACATCTTTTAACCGCATGGCGATGTCTGAGGTGATCAGCGTCCCGTTGGTGGAAATAACGGCGCGCATCCCCTTCCCCACCGCATAGTCACAAAGTTCGATCAAATCCGGCCGAATCAGCGGCTCGCCACCGGAGAAAAGGACCACCGGCGCCCCGAAGTCTGCCAGATCATCCAGCAGGCGTTTTCCTTCGGCCGTGGTCAATTCGTTTTGAACATCTTCCCGCCGGACTGCCTTGGCGTAGCAGTGAACGCAAGCCAGATTGCAGCGCTGGGTCACATTCCAGACAACAACCGGCTTTTTGTCTTCGGAGAACTGCAGCAAATGGGAAGGGAGACTGGAAGAGCGGCGGCCGTAGCGCAAAGTGTCCGATGGTTCTACGGTTCCGCAATAGAGTTTAGATATGCCGATCATAGTTATCGAGATACGTCATAGTTGTTATAGGTTTCTTCCAGAAAGTTCTCTGGATCGGTGAGGGCCATTTTGCTAAGGCCGAAGGATTTCATTCCGGTCTTGTCACTCAGCATCTTGAGAGCATATTCCAGGTCAATGGGCATATCGGCAATAATGTCGATAGGTTCAACCAATTTTTCCATGGCCGTCCGGACCAATTCGTCTTGGGCTTCCAAGCTGAAGGTAATCCGAAGGCTGGTGCGCTCCAAGAAATGCAGCTCGTAGTCTTTAATTTGGTTATAATAATTAAACAATCGGTCAAATGCCTGGGACATGTCTATCCCGATGCTGACAAAGTGGTCGATAATCATCCCGGCCCGGGCCGGATTGAGCTGGAGTCCGTAATTCTCCAAAAACTCTTCTTCTTTGGTCATGAGCCCAGCCAACAGATCGACCCGTTCCAGTTCTGACTGGCATTCGTACCTGGCACACAGGTCCTGTTCGTGAGTCAGCAGCCGCTTCAGCTCTCTATCCGGATGGGCAACCAGTTCGGGCGTAACCACAAAGGCCCTGATATCCGTGGATGGTAGGGTCTTCTCGAATTTAATCAAGATCCGCTCCAGGGCGCTGACTAAGGCCCGGGCCCCGGTTTTTTCCTGGGCCGCGATTTCCGCCACCTTCCGCAGGGCTTCATCTTCAAACTTGATGTCGATGCCGTATGACTTGAAATCTCGTTTCTTGCCCATCATGATGGGGCTGTTGGGATTTTTCAATATAGCATACAAATCGTCGACACCGAGGAGTTGAAAAACAGCCGTTACCGGCAGCCGGCCGATAAACTCCGACTCAAATCCAAATTCAATCAGGTCTTCCGCCCGGACATGGATCAGATGGCGGTGAGCCCCGTCTTTGGAACTGATTTCCGCGCCGAAACCGATATGTTGTTGATTAACCCGTTTTTGAACAATCTGTTCCAGGCCGTTGAAGGCGCCGCTGACAATAAACAGGATATTCTTGGTGTTGAGAACCCGTTTCTCCCGTTTGCCGGTTTTGCGGTATTGCTCGATGGCCTGTAATTGAGAGATAGGGTCATGGGCCACCCGGAGATTGATGTCGGTCTCTTCCATCGGCTTGAGCAGGGCCCGCTGGACCCCCAACCGGGAGACATCATGTCCGATCAGATTGCGGGAAGAGGCAATTTTATCGATTTCATCTAGGTAGACAATGCCATACTGGGCCAGGTCCAGGTCGTCATTGGCCTCCGCCACCAGGTCCCGGATCAAGTCTTCCACATCGCCGCCGACGTAACCGGTCTCACTGTATTTCGTGGCGTCACCCTTGACAAAGGGCACCCCGATTTTGTTGGCGATCAGCTTGATGGCATAGGTTTTGCCGACTCCGGTCGGCCCCACCAAAATGATGTTATTTTTGATGGCGCCAACACCGCCGGGACCATCATCGGCCTTCAGTTTTTTCAGGAATCTGATTTTATTGAAGTGCGTGCAGATCTTCGTGGCCAAAACATCTAAGGCATCATCTTGCTTAATGATATATTTCTTCAAATAAGCCTTAAGTTCTTCCGGCTTCATATTGAAATTGATTTTGTCAAAGGCGCTGGTCTTTTTTTCGTGTCCCTGGCCCATATTGGTCATGGCCACCCGCGGGACTATCTTGGGGGAGATCACCTTAACCTGGTTCCCATACTTTTTGGACAAATAGTCGGAAAGTTCTTTTTCTAAGTCTTTGGGATTCGGCATATTAGTTGGTCTCAGTTCATCGTCTTCGTCAAAAATATCCATTGTCTCTCTCAAAGAGTGTGTCTTTAATCCACATCACCCGGTGATCAGCCCGGCCGGAATTACAGTAGGCCGCCGCAGCCACAGAGTATATGAGGGGCGGAGCGGACCACGGTCAGGGTTGCTCATCAAAAGCCCTGACCAGTCCAAAAATGATTTCCCTGGCCTTAAGCAAATTGACTTCGTCCACCCAGATGGCGCCCCAGCCTTTTTGGGTGACAAAGATCCCGTCATAGGCGGTGTCTCGATACTCCTGCAAATAGTAGGGCAGGTCCTCCTGATCCAGGGCATCGGTGATCAGATCGGCCTGGAACCGGTCGTTCAGGACATAAGCCTTGACCAGGTCCCCGTCAGCGGTGGGAGTTTCAGAATTAGTCGTCATCTTTCCTCGGCCGGGTGTAGATTACCTTAAATTCCTCCGGGGCCCATTTGAGGCAGGATTTGCACACCCCGTCCTCTTCCGTCAAATCAACGGGGTCAAGCCGGACCTCGAAACCTATGTCCTCATACGCTGCCACAGCTTCACTCAACCGCGGTTCGCCGGTCATGAATTGCCGGGCCCATCCTTGTTTGGTCTGATCTTCTTGATCCATAACGGCAAGTATACTGCAACCTAAACCAATTTGTAAGAAAAAAATGGCCGGTGCTTCCTCGGAATCCACTAACGCGTTTAATTAACGAACAATATTCAAACCATGCGACATCCCCACTAAACATCCTCAAACCTCATCCAGGGATAAAAATCGATGTACATTGATCAAGAATCATGGTAAGGTGGCCCGATGATGGTGGCCGTCCGACGCCGAATCGCGGCCTCCCGGAATGGAATCTTCCCTGAATTAACCTCAAGAAAACCGCAAATGACTGAACCCCCTGACATAAACCCGGCCCCTGAGCCGGAACCCGATCTCCAGGCGCTGCAGCAGAAAATAGCCCTGCTCCAAAAGGAACTGACCGACCTTGGAGAGCAATACCGGCTTCTGGCCGACAGCCTCCTGGACGGCGTGTTCATTATTACCGATAGCCGGTTCGACTACATGAATCAAGAGGCAGAGCGAATCTTCGCCTATCCCCGCGGCGCTCTCCTGGGTAAAAAATATAGCAAAATAATCCACCTGGAAGATCTGGACCGGGTGACCCACCTTATCTCGGACCTGCTCCACCTCCGGATCAACCATGCCCATTTCGAGGCCAGAATAGTTACCGGCAAGGGTCTGGTTGTTTTTGTGGAAGTGGACGCCGTAGCTGTGGATTATTTAGACCAACCGGCAGTCCAAGGATTGGTTCGGGACGTCACGGAACGAAAAAAGCTGGAAGAGGAAAAGATCAGCAAGGAGAAACTGGCCGGAGTATTGGAAATGGCCGGGGCCACCTGTCATGAGGTTAACCAACCTCTCACGGCCATCCTGGGGCACGCCCAACTCGCCCTGGAATCCTTGAGTCCGGACGACCCGATGTACACGTCCCTAAAAATAATTGAAGAACAAGCCCGCCGCCTGGGAGAGATAACTAAAAAAATTAGCAGAATCACTTCCTATAAGACCAAACCTTATATTCCGGGCCATTCAAACATCATTGATATAGACCAGGCGTCAAAGGTGTAGAAGTTCCTCCGGCCCACCGACATGTCCAGCTTGCCCCCCTTCGCCGCATACCTCCCAGGAGACCGGAACATGAAAACAATCATTATCGTTATTGCGGAACACAGCATTATCCAGACCGGGATTGCTGGGAGAGCACGGATTCGGGGTCGTAATCGAACGCGGCGATGAAAAATATCTCTTTGATACCGGGCCGCCACAACTCGTCTCTTCACCTTTTCGTTGCTAATTGCTCGGTTTTCAATTATGAGAAAGCATCAAAAGGATCTCACATCTATAGCCGGTCCTGGCCGTATTACCGGGCCGTATTACCGGCCACCGATAATCACAAAAGGCCGCGGCCGACAAAAAGGAGGAGCGGGGCTCAACGCAAAGCAACTATGAAGATACGAAATTTATTAACCACCTTTGGAACATGGCTTATCCTTGGGTTAATGCTCTGGTATATCGTAGGCGATGTCCCGGGTGCTTCCCTGGTTGATAAGCTACAGTTCTTAGTCCATGATTTAAAATTCGATCCCTGGCGGATAATTCAAATCAGCTTTGTTTATGGTGTCGCCCTGGCCATACCCTATGTCAATGGTGGAGGGATTGCCACGGCTCTCATGTCTTTAACCGGATTGGTCGGCATTGTCGCCATCTACGTGTCCACGTGCCTGTTTCTCTCCCTCGACTATTTTCTGGGCCGATATTCCCCCATTCTGGTGGGACTATTCCAACGCCGGGTGAGTAGAATTTTAAATAAACGGCATCTGATCGAAGGCGAACAAATTCCGCCGCTTTTCCAATTGATGGAGATATATTTTCAGAAAGATGAGACCGGACGGAAAATCCAGACCTTTCTCCACCGTTTGCCGTTTAAATTCACGCTGAACGAACAGAATATCATTCTTTTGTTGCTGGTCCTGCCGGTTAACGTGCTTCTTGGCGCGGATGGCGGGATCGCCATTTTGTGCGGTGAACAATCACGATTGTCTTATCGGACTTTTTTGAAGGTGGTCAGCTATCACCTGATCCCCTTTGCTTTATTCAGTTATACGATCCACCTGTACGTTTATTCCGGGGCCAAATTAGCCGCGGCCATCTTTGTCTTTGGCGGCCTGATTTTATTGATTTTGTATATGTATTTCCCGGATAAATTACGGTTGAGCAATTCCGGTTGGATGGTCGGGCTAAAGCGGGCTGCGGCCCTATCCGGGGGGCTTGGTCTGGGCGTGACCAGTTTTGTTCTGGCCGTTGATTCGGTGCAGGCTTTACCGCCGATAACGTACATGCTGGCCGCCTGTTCTTGGGTGCCGGCCTCCATCATGGCTTTCTGGATTACCCGGCCGGGCTCCCTAGCATCAAGCGTCGTCGGGGTGAGCCGGCACGGCTACTCTCTGGCCGAATGCGCCCTACCCGGCTTTATCGTAGCCATTTTGGCCGGAGCCCTGGGAGATTATCCGTATCGGGCTTTTCTGGACTGCCTTGGCCTGTTCCTGCCCATAATGATCATTTTCGGCTCCTCCGGGCTATTCAGTGAATCGACCGCCGTCTATTGGAACGGACATGAATCGGAAAACAAACCCTCGGAAGAAGAAATCGAGAACATCAAATTTCGAGCCTGGCGGACCTTCATCGGTTTGGTCGCCTTCTGCGTTCTTCTTTTCCAGATATCCCATAAGGTTTATGACGGCCAGGTCTTTGCCGTCAGCCTGCTCGTCGTAGCCATCTTGCAACTGATTGGTCGGTCGACACGTCTGGATGAACGACCGGCCGGCTGGTTTGGAACCCCGGCCCTGGTCATGATCTGGGCCCATATCACGGCAGGATTACTATTGGCCGTCTTTTTTTGGCGGGTCAACCAGGTCACCACGCCGGCCACACACCTGGATGCATCCGGCTTGTTGGCCAATCCCTGGATAATCGGCGGCACAGTCTTGGCCATGTCGGCCACATTCATATTTTCGGTCCGGTTAAGACACCCGGCCAACCAAGGGACCGCCCCAATGTTGTTGAATTAAGAGCATACTGACATCAGATGTGATAAGATTCCCCGCTTCGCTCGGAATGACAAATTTACATCGTCATTCCAGGTGGTCCACTTCCCTGTCATTTCGAGCGAAGCGAGAAATCTTAACGTCACATCCCTGGGATGACCACCTCGGCCGCAGCCGACAAGCAAAAGGGGCGGTGTTCACCGTAAGCGAAAATGAAAATAAGAAATTTGTTGACAACTATCGGAACCTGGTTTCTCCTGGGTCTGATGCTCTGGTACATCATCGCAGACGTACCGGGACACTCTTTCGGCCAGAAGATAGAATTCTTGATCCAGAATCTGAG
>JADFXY010000048.1:16521-16918 GCA_015233355.1 Deltaproteobacteria bacterium
CTGTTTCTATCCTTAGGCTATCTCTTGGGCAAGCATTCTCCCATCCTGATGAATCTATTCGAGCGGCAGGTGGGCAAGATACTGAAAAAAAACCACCTGTCTGATGGAGAACAAATTCCGCCGCTCTTTCAGTTAATGGAGCTTTATTTCCAACGAAATAAGTTGGGGCGGAAGATACAGACCGTTGTCCATCGCCTGCCGTTTAAATTCACATTAAACGAACAGAACATTATTCTTTTGCTGCTGATCTTGCCGATTAACATGTTTTTGGGCGGAGCAGGCGGTATCGCCATTCTGTGCGGGGAACAATCTCAGTTGCCTTACCGGACCTTCTTAAAGGTGGTCTGTTATCATCTCATCCCCTTTGCCTTGTTCAGTTATACGGTTCATCTGTATG
>JADFXY010000490.1:0-3165 GCA_015233355.1 Deltaproteobacteria bacterium
GGAACTAAAGTTGCCGACCAGCAGGCCGGCGACATCCGTGACCGCATTATTCTTACCGCTCTGGATCATCTCCCACCTCGCCTGTTTTACGTGGCGTTATCCCGATCATGAGGTTGTCATTCAAAACATAGGTAATTTTATCACGGCACTTGGTGCAAAGCAAATTTTTGATAACACCCCAGTCAATTCTACACTACTCAACCTTTGGTTTTTCCAAGCATAGTTCTCGCTGTCGGTCTGCCTGGCTCAAGAAAGGCTAGCGCATAACCACCTTTTAGGCAAATTTTGACATGAATCAGTCAGAATTACCTCCAGTGATGGTTACAAGCAATAATCGTGCCATGAACCACTAAAGTTGGAGGGCCATACCAATGTCAGGGCCATGCCTGGTTTCAATCCGGTGGCCTGGCAACCTGGCGGCACCGGCGTTTGCCTGCCCCTGACCTTAATATATAGTTTAAAACCACCAAAATAATAGTTACGGTATGTCCTCTTTTTTATCTTGACATCGAATAAAACACATGCCTAATTAGGGGTAAGGTCATCTATAATAGATAATCAGCATCGTCTCCCAAAAGAATATTTGTCTTGAACTCTGATTAACCTGATTAGATGATTGGCTACGAGAAGGCAAACAACCCTCATGTTTGATTACTGGGTAAGTCAAGGCAGTTTATGCCCGGCCTTCGACATAATCAGCCAATAAATCAGGGAAGTCATAGCTCATAAGTCTAATCATGGTTCAGAATCTGTGTAATAATAGTCTATCTGTGTAATCACAGTTCAATCACCTTAATTCAATGACCAAACCACTGGGGGAAAAATGAACGCGTTTAAGCCTCACCTTATCCTGTCTTGTGTCTTAATCATCCTTTTCGCTTCGTTGGTCACCGCCGACGAACCGGCCATGCTGTCTCCGTCCCAGGTTCCCGCAAAGACATTCGCCCGGAACAGACTGCTCGATGTGGCCAGGAGCCAGGGTTATGTCAAAGTTATGGTCCAATTTTCCGTTGCCGACATCCATAAGTTAACGGCGGCTTCGACTGCTTTCGGGGTAGTCGCGCCCGGTGAAAAAGCACCCGACAAGGCGAGGGAGGCCGACGCCATGTTGACCGATAGGATCACCACGGCCACGAATGATTTACTTTCCAATTTGCAGGGAACAGACCACAAAGTTAATCATACTTACGAAACCATTCCATTTGTAGCACTCGATGCCTCAGAACAGTCCCTCCTCATCTTGGAATCATTGCCCGAGGTGGTTGGCATCGCAGAAGATCGGCTGGTACCTCTCCCTCAACCCGTCCCAGAGGTGAGGGAAAATCGGGAATCTTCCAGTCGGGGCGTCAGCGTGGGGGTTATTGGCGCAGACAAGGCCTGGCAAATGGGGTATACCGGTGCGGGGTGGTACGTGGCCATCCTGGATACCGGCATTCGCAGAACACATGAATTCTTTGCCGGCAAGACCATAGTGGAAGCCTGTTACTCCAGCAATTCAAGCTGTCCCAATGGTCAGACGTCAATGACCGGACTTGGTTCTGCAGCCCCCTATCCCAGCACCTATGCCACTTATGACCACGGCACCCATGTGGCCGGCATCGCCGCCGGCAAAAAGGCCGATAACAGTATCCTGGGCGTGGCCAAGGACGCCAATATCATCGCCATCCAGGTTTATTCCAAATTGTCCGCCTCCCAATGCGGCGGCGCTGTTCCTTGTATTGGTAGTTATGATTCCGATGAAATCGCCGCCCTGCAATATATCTATTACAACCGGTCTAATTACAGTATCACCTCGGTGAATATGAGTCTGGGTGGCGGAAAATTTGCCGACCAGAACCAATGTGACACCAGCAATGCCGCGATAAAGGCGGCTATCGATAATCTTAGGAGTGTCGGCATCGCCACAATCATTGCCAGTGGCAATGACGGATACTGTGACGGCATCTCCGCGCCCGGCTGCATTTCGACGGCCATATCCATCGGCGCCACAACCGATGCTGATGTAGAAACAAGCTTCAGCAACTGGAACCCCAACTTGCTCGATCTTTTCGCCCCAGGATATCAAATCAATTCCTCCATCGCTACTAGTGATACCAGTTATGGATTAAATGACGGCACCTCCATGGCCGCGCCTCATGTGACCGGCGCCTTTGCCATATTGAAACAAAAGTACCCAGGCGGCAGCGTCACGGAATTGCTCACCGCGGTCCAACACACCGGAGTCCAGGTCACTACCCGCTGCGGTACCGGCCTTTCGAAACCGAGAATTAAGGTGGACTCGGCCATCGTAGCCCTTTCGCCTCCGTCCCCAGTTCCCAAAACCGGCCAAACCACCTCATACGGCGTTAGAGATGACGGCGCCCTACAGGCCGGTGTGGCCTGGCCTAATCCTCGATTCACCGATAATAACAACGGCACGGTGACCGATAACCTGACCGGCCTGATCTGGCTGAAGAATGCCAATTGCTTCGGTTTACATACCTGGACTCAAGCCCTGGCTGATGCCAACGGTTTAGCCAACGGAAACTGCGGCTTGTCCGATGGCTCCCATATCGGAGATTGGCGTTTGCCCAATATTAATGAACTGAAAAGCCTGGTAGATTACAGCCAGCCTTATCCAACCATACAAACGGGCCATCCCTTCACCGGCGTGCAGTTGAACGACTATTTATCGAGCACTACGCTCCTCTACAGAACGAGCGAAGCGTGGATCGTGTGTCTGATCGATGGCTCAATGAACTGGGATACTAAGACGTACAGCCGCTGCGTTTGGCCGGTTCGGGGAGGACAATCTGGGTCAATGGATACTTTGACCATTTCAGCGCGAGGCGCCGACGAAGGCGGTTTAGACTATTCAGTTTCGGCCAAAGTGGCTGGCACAAGTTATTCAGCGCCTGTCCCCAAGACCGGCCAGACTACCTCATACGGGACCAGGGATGACGGCGCCCTACAAATGGGTGTGGCCTGGCCCACCCCCCGGTTCACCGATAACAACGACGGTACCGTCACCGACAACCTTAGCGGTCTGATCTGGCTGAAGAACGCCAATTGCTTCAGCACACAAACCTGGACCGCTGCTCTGGTTGACGTCAATGGCCTGGCCAATGGGAACTGTGGCTTGACCGATGGCTCCTATGCCGGGGATTGGCGTTTACCTAACGTTAA
>JADFXY010000491.1:0-1325 GCA_015233355.1 Deltaproteobacteria bacterium
CGTTCGGCCGCATCGGGTGCAGTAATCAGGACAAAGTCGTCGCCCCCGCTATGGGCCAGGAAAGCATGTTGAGGCGGGGCTGGTGTGATTAGCTTGCTGCTGTGAATTATGAAAAATAGCGTTTGTAACATCTTCTCGGGCGTGCGTTTTTCTTTTCTACTGAGTCCTGCCTGGATGAATTGATAAGTACGGGTGGCCTCGGAGTAAATAACGGCGCCTCGGGAAGCGTCTAAAAGGACTAAATGACTAACCGGTTATCCGATCCGCAAGAGCTGAAGACTCTGCGGATTTTTTTTGGGGCGGCCGGAGTATGGCGGCTATTCATTTGACTGGAGCGCTCACCTGGAGCTTCAAAAACATCGGTCGAGAATAGGATATTGACTTTTATTTGTTCCCAGGTATAGTAAGACGATTCACCGGGTTAATTAAACTGAGTTCGACGGGTTTTATTAACTGGGACAAAGAAAGCATCCGCAGATTTCGCAGATGAACGCAGATGGAAAAGACCCACAGACCTATACCGGCCCAAATCTGCGCAATCTGCGGATGTAATTATGGTCCTTGATGTTAATGGGTTATCATACTCGTCGAACTCAGGTTAATTAATAACGGTTTTCAGTTCTCTCAACCGGATGTTATTCTATGGCCCATATCAAGATAACCGACGACGAAGCCATTACCGACACTTTTCTTGTCGGCACCCAAATATCTATCCAAAAAGGGATGACCCCGGAGAAACACGCGGCCAATCTGGTGGGGTGGATCCCGGGGAACAGCGTGTTGGTCAGCATAGTGGAGGGGATATTTGTTTTTGCCGGGTTTATGAAGGATAATCCGGTGGTTGTGCGATACATAAACCGGGGAACGGTCTACGGCTTCAGCGCGGTTGTCCAAGATGTGATGCGCAGCCTCGGGTTAATCGCCATAAGCTGGCCGACCCCGCTGGAATCGCTGGCTCTTACCTCGGAAACCCGGATCCGGGTGCACTATCCGGTCACGTTGACGCTGACGACGTCGAAAGGTGGTAAAGTCCGGTTAGAGGCCGTTTTGACTGATTTGTCTCATAAGGGATGCCAGGTGCGGTTGGACGGCAAGCAGATCAAGAAAGAGCAGACAAAAGAAGCCCTATTAGTCGGCCAGTTGGCTCTTATCTCGTTATCCGGGGCAAATCGACCCATCATTGATCAGATGAAGGCGGAGGTTCGGAATATTAATCCAGCCGGGAATTATATCATGGTCGGAATGGCCCTTCTGGACGCCGCACCGGACCAGGCGAAAAAGCTGCAGGAAGTGGTGGACTGCCAGCTTCAAAGTTAAAGCTTGAT
>JADFXY010000491.1:1479-2740 GCA_015233355.1 Deltaproteobacteria bacterium
ATTCAAACGTACAAGGATAAACTGGGCCTGGTGTCCAAGATAGTTGTAGATCTGGCTGCGGTGGACTACATCGATAGTTCGGCGTTAGGCATGCTGTTGATTCTGCGGGAAAAGGCCGGAGGAGAAAAGGCCGACATCAGCCTTTTAAATTGCAGCCCTGATGTCAGGAGAAGCATCGAACACGTCCATTTCGATAAGATGTTTCATCTGGGTTAGCCTCCTCAACCATGATCCGTAATTTGGCGAGGGACCATCGACAACATTTTGAGACATGGCGATTGCTGAAGTCAAGGCTTAACGTGTTCTAGTCGCTCCCCTAATTATAAAGAAGTATAAATCTGTCCAACTCTGGAACAGGTAAGCAGTCCGAGCAGGCATGTCTCTAACCCAGTCATCTTTCAGCCCCGGCCCTATTCCGGCCCTGGATGGCGTGGCCCGGCGGATTGAAACGGAAGGAATGTAGACCGCCGGGGTGGTCTTATTTCTTTACCAATCGATCCAGTTCTTGATAAAAATGGTCTAATGAAGCCGCTGTGACCGCCTTCTGGATCAACTGTTTGAGGATGGCCGGATCATCCAGCCTGTTAATCCGGGTCTTGGTTTTAGCTGGAACAGTCCCAAAATGCGCTTCCAGGACATTCATCAGATTTTCCCGAGAGGTGTGTAAAGCACCCTGCTTGATTCCTTCTTTTCGGCCCTCTTTTCGGCCCTCTTTTCGGCCCTCTTTTCGGCCTTCTTTTCGGCCCTCTTCCCGGCCCTCTCGTTTGAATAATTCATAAGCTGCTGATTCGATCATAATGTCCCTCCTTCTGTTATGGAGAATCAAGGGAAGCGCCTTAGATACCAACCCGGACAGGATGGCCATAATGCTGAGCAATTCTCCTTTATCCGTGGATGGCAATGGGCTGTTATAGAGTAACCGGTCGGCCTGGTCAAGAGATTCCACTCCGTGTCGCATGAGCGGCACAAGCGGCATCAAACATAGAATTTCTTCTTCGATAATCCACCGGGCGTCGAATTCATAGATCTTGACCAGGCGGAAGTGGTAGTCCATTTCGTTGTCGTGGTAATGGCCCATGGCAACTTTTGACGGCCTCAGCAACAATACCGTGGAAATCGTCTCCAGATGGTATTTACGCAGATAATAGGCCCGATATTCCATAAGCTTGAATGGAATGTCCGGAGTCCACCGGGTCTCTAATTCCACCAGGACTAACCGCCGCGTCCCGGCCTCGTCCAATATTATAATCGGAAAATCACT
>JADFXY010000491.1:2762-3157 GCA_015233355.1 Deltaproteobacteria bacterium
TCCTGGGGCACGTCTTCGATCACCGTACTTGATGATACCTCCAGGCCGACCAGGCGTCGGAGGATTTCCTCCCGGCATTTGGTCATCAATATTTTGGTGCTGATGTCGTGGTGCATAAAGTCAACTCTGGCCGGACATTACTCTATTTGTGGAAAACACTCAGCAAACCAGATGTTACGCCGGTTATCAGATGCGGCCGGGAGATTTAGCCCCCTCCTTCGAGATCTAAAATGGCCGGTCCGGGAGCCTTCAGATCTCCGGGTAGAGGGTTCTCTCTAATTATCGCCTTTTTGCTTGCCATTGTCAATGGCCCCGGATATGTTGCCGGGGCAATCGCACCAAATTTTCTAACTCGACCTGTCGTCCATATCGGCCGGCCCAGGCAGCCCCAGGAT
>JADFXY010000492.1:0-3135 GCA_015233355.1 Deltaproteobacteria bacterium
AGGCCATTAAAGAGAGATTGGCCACGAGGTAGGTCAGCAGGTACATGACAATGAAGGCACCGATCAAAGACATGGGGATGGCCAGGCTGGGAATGATGGGGGCCGTAAGGTTTCGCAAGAACAAGAAAATGACCAAGACATCCAGGCCTAAGGCCATAATCAGGGTAAACTTGACTTCATTGACCGAATCTCGAATAGACTCGGATCGATCGTACAAAATGTGGAGTGACGCCGAGGCCGGAATCTGCATCCGGAAGGTCGGCATCAATTTCTTGATGGCCTGGGTGATTTCAATCGTATTGGTCCCAGGTTGCCGTTGGATGGCCAAAACTACGGCCCGCTTGTCAATATACCAGGCGGCGGTCTTATCGTTCTCCACACTGTCGACGGCCTGGCCGACATCCTGCAAACGGACCGGGTATCCCTTACGATAGGCCACAATGACGGGGTTATACCCGCTGGCCTCGTTCAACTGCCCGGTAGCCTTGATGGTATAGGCTTTGTGCCGGCCGGATAATATCCCGGTGGGTAAGTTCACGTTAGCGTCCTGGATGGCCCGCGAGACCTCGTCAAGCCCGATGCCGTGGGCCGACAGCGCCTTGGGGTCTACCCTGACCCGGACGGCATACTTTTGGGCCCCGTAAACCAAGACCTGGGCCACGCCGCTGATGGTGGATATGCGCTGGGCCATCACCGTTTCGCCGTACTCGTGGATGGTATACATCGGCAGGGTGTCAGAAGTTAAGGCGATATATAAAATGGGTTGGTCCGCCGGGTTGACCTTTTGATACGATGGCGGAGCGGGCATATTCTGGGGCAATTGTTTAGCCGTTCGGGCGATGGCCGCCTGGACGTCCAGGGCTGCGGCGTCAAGGCTGCGGTTCAGATTAAACGTCAAGGTAATCTGGGTGTTGCCTAGAATGCTGGTGGAGTTCATCGAATCTAGGCCGGCGATGGTGGTGAACTGCCTTTCCAGGGGAGTGGCCACGGCCGTGGACATGGTTTCCGGGCTGGCTCCGGGCAAACCGGCGGTGACTAGAATGGTCGGGAAATCCACATTGGGTAAATCGCTCACCGGTAACAACCGATAACCCTGGATGCCGAAAATCAAGATGGCGGCCATCAACAACGTGGTCATCACTGGCCTGGTGATGAAGGTATGGGTGAAATTCATCTTAGGTTATTGGTCCTCAGCGTTAGGGATGGTCCGGTTATATATGGTTGACGGCAAGACCGGAAGGCTCACGGAGGCTCTTGACGCCGTGAAGTTCTTCTAGATTATGCCCAGAACCTCTGTCTTCGGTCTGTCTATTTGTTACCCTGGCCGGCGTCGACTCGGGTTGGAGAAGTTGGATTCTTGATTTCCACCCGGGCCCCGGGGACAAGCCGAAGTTGCCCCTCGGTGATCACGGTTTCGCCAGGTTGGACTCCTTTATAAATGACTGCTTCGCGGCCCTGGATTTTTCCGACCGTCACCTGCCTCACTTCCACAGTCTGATCCGGCCTGAGCACAAAAATGAATTCTCCGGATTGCCCGGTCTGAACCGCCTGGGAAGGGATGACCACGGCATTGGGTCGGGAGGTCAATTTTAAGGCCACGTTGACGAACTGACCCGGCCAGAGCATCTTTTCCTCGTTGGCGAATTTGCCCTTCAGCCTGATGGTCCCGGTCCTGGTGTCTACGGAGTTGTCTATAAAGGCGATGGTCCCTTCAAAGGGCGGGTCTTGACTCTGGGGCGGCTTGGCCTCCACCTTCAGCGGACCTTTGGCGGTGAATTTCATAATTTCAGTAAGATACTGCTCAGGCACGGAGAAACTGACATAAATCGGTTGAATCTGGTTGATTACGACCATCGGGTTGTCTTCATTGTTCTTAATCATGTTCCCGGCAAAAGCGCTCAATGACCCGGTTTTACCGGTAATCGGCGCATAGATATAGCAGTAGCTCAGTTGCAGCCGGGCGTTGTCTATGGAAGCTTTATCAGCCTTGATGGCCGCCACCAGGGCGTCGTAATTGGATTTAGCCTGATCCAATTGTTCCTTGGCCACGGCCCGGGTGGTAAACAACTTGGAGTAGCGACGTAAGTCTTCCTCCGCCTTAGTAATCAAGGCCTGATCGCGATCCAGTCTGGCCTGGGCCTCCTTTAAGGCGGCTTCACCCGGCCCCGGATCTAAGGTAAAGATCGAGTCGCCCTGATTGACAAACTGGCCTTCCTGGATATGGATTTTCTTGAGTTGCCCCACCACCCTGGATTTGATCGACACCGTAGTCAGGGCCTCCACGTTGCCGATGGCCTCCAGCTGGATTGGAACAGTCTTGGAAATAGCCTGACCAATCTTGACTGGAACGGCATCCGGCGCCTTTTTCTTTTGATCAGCTTTGTCTCCGGAACAGGCGGCGACAAAAATAAGAAGCACCGGCAGGAAACACCACACCGCCGCAATTGGATAGCGGTGACTCTTGGTCTGATTCTGGCTGCAATATCTCATGGGGTCCATTCTTAGTTAATGGCTGGTTTTTTTGTTTAGCGCTTCAAATGCGGCAGGGCAGGTCCATTGGAAAACGGATCAACCGACAACATCCGGCCATAAGCCGAATAGCGGGTCAAATGGACATTTTTATATCGGATTTAGTTCATTTTTTCAAGTGATTATTCTGTGGCTTGGGGCAACTGGGCGAAATATGCCCAAAACGATTGGCCCGAAAGATATCTGAGAGAGCCAGGGCCCTGCCAAATCTCGACCAAATGAGTAACCGTGGTAATCTGGGCTTTATTTAAACGCAAATTTAAACCGTTTGTTTGAACTTGTCAACACTTTTTCCATAATCCGGAGGCGCTTAAAGGCAAGCCGGCTTTTAATTAAGATCTGGTTATGACGGGAACTAAAGGTGGGGTGTTGAAGTCAGGCCATGCTAGTCTTTTGCGCCCTGCCAAGCCCAGGTAAAAGTAAATATTTCCCCAAAATAATTACTGTCGCGGCCGCAATCGGAAATTTCAATTGACTGCTTTTTGACAAACGATTAAGTTAAATCCGGAATCCGGCATGGGTTACTTAGAAATTATTCTGATGAAGGGAGACGCAAATGGAAAAATTCTTGTTTATCCTGTCAAAAGGCTTTGAAAAGTCCGGCGG
>JADFXY010000493.1:0-3132 GCA_015233355.1 Deltaproteobacteria bacterium
GGCCGGTTCCCTACCTTCACCGATGATGATGAGGCTGTTTAGGATCAGAGCCGCCGGCGACAAAGCCTTCATGCCTCATTATGAACCACCTTTCCTCAATGGCGCGACGAAGGAATTCCCGCTCTTGTTGGTGCCCCAAGATAGTATTGACTTCCCTGACGGTTACCTGGCGGCGCCGCCGTACTTGACCAAGACCTGGTTGGACACGCAAGTCTTAAAAAACGACATGTTTGTTCAGATGAATCCGGCCACGGCTAAAGAGCATAGGCTGCAGGAAGGTGATTACGTCAAGATAGTTACTTCTACCTATGCCGAGATTAAGACCAGGGTCAACCTGTTTGACGGCATCAGGCCGGGCCTGGTGGCTATCCTAACAGGTTTGGGTCACAAGGCTTTTGATAGATTCGTCAAGGGAAAAGGCGCCAACGCCAACGACGTCTTCGTCTTGAGTTCCGATCCGCTCAGCGGCTTCGCCCAATGGTGGGGAACTCGGATAAAGCTAGAAAAGATATGAGGTAAAACATGAACGAAACGCAATTCCGCCTCAAATATGGGATGGTTATCGACCTGGACAAATGCGTTGGCTGCGGAGCGTGTATGGTGGCGTGCCAATCCGAGAACAACCTTTACGTCAGGCTCGATGAATCGGATAAGCTCCGAAGCACCACCTGGATGCGTTTGTATCGGATCAACAATGGCGAAAAGTTCCCTGAGGCTAAGTTTTCTTTCTTCCCGCGTCCCTGCATGCAATGCGGTCACCACACGCCTTGTGTTTCGGTGTGCCCCGCGACAGCAACCACCGTGGACGAAGAAGGCGGGATCGTCAGCCAGATTTACACCCGATGCATTGGTTGCCGGTACTGCGTGGCCGCCTGCCCCTACCATGTCCGCTACTTCAACTGGTGGGACCCGGTTTTTCCGGATGGGATGGAAAAGTCTCTTTCGCCGGACGTGTCGCCCCGTATGCGTGGCGTAGTTGAAAAGTGTACTTTCTGCCACCATCGGCTGATGAAGGCCAAACAGAAAGCGGCCATGGAAAAGCGCCGGGATCTGCATGAAGGTGAGTATATAACGGCTTGCACCCAGGCTTGCCCGACCGGGGCCATCACCTTTGGCGACCTGAATAATCCTGAGCACCAGGTGGCTAAGCTGGCCGCCAGGCCCGACGCCTTTCGGCTGCTGGAGCGGTTGGGAACCGAACCTAAGGTCTATTACCTGACTAAGTACGACTGGATCAGGAAGATGGCGGATAATTATCTGCCCGAAGAAGACTTCAGGAATGTGAAGAAACAGAAACACTAATCCCTTTAAGGATATCCGAAACTATGGAGAGGTCTCATATGGACTCCGCACTGTTTCCGGCCGGCGCCGACAGGTGTTCCCCGGGTAAGTTCTATGGTTGGATAGTTTTTTGTCTGATGGTGTTGGGCTGGGGTGTGGTGGGGGCGTTGGTATGTATCGTCCTGGCTTTAAACCAGACCGCTATGAACGACTATTTTGCGTTCGGCCTTTGGATTGTTTTTGACTTGGCCGTTATCGCTCTCGGCGCCGGGGCTTTTTTTACCGGTTTTTTGACCTATATTCTTCGCAAAGATGAATTGAAGTCCATCATCAACACGGCCGTCATCATCGGGTTCATCTGCTACAGCGGCGCCGTGGGGATGCTGGGATTCGACATCGGGCAACCCCTAAGAGGGTGGTTCGGGTTTTGGCATGCCAATGTCCACTCCATGTTGACGGAAGTAATGTTCTGCATCACCTGCTACCTGGGCGTGTTGACCATTGAGTATTTGCCGCTCATCCTGGAAAACCGGAAACTCAACCAGGTTCCCGAGTTCCATTTTATGGCCCATAATATGCATCAGATCATGGCCCTTTTCGCCGGGACTGGGACCTTTCTGTCCTTTTTCCACCAAGGCTCCCTCGGCGGCATGTATGGTGTCTTATTTGCCCGGCCGTTTGCTTTCCGGGAAGGGATCTTTATCTGGCCGTGGACGTTCTTCCTGTTCATTTGGTCCGCCATCGCCTCTGGTCCATGCCTGACCATCTTGGTGACCATGATTACGGAAAAGGTTTCCGGCAAGAAATTGGTCAAACAAGCAGCGATCAGCCTGCTGGCCAAGATCTCGGGATGGATGCTGGCCACCTACCTGGTCGCCAAGATCGCCGACACCCTTTATTGGGGCTATGTCATGGCTCCAGCGAAGGGCTTGACCCTGGCCAGTTTCTACCGGGAAGGACCTTACGGAATGTGGCTGTTGTTTCTTGAGATCGGCGTCTTTGGGATTATCCCGGCCCTTATCTTGACCAACCGCGAGGCTCGGGAGAACCGGACCCTGCTGGCTATAGCCGCAGTGATGAATTGTACCGGGGTTTGCATAAACCGATTCGTCTTCACCGTTGTCAGCCTGGCCATTCCGGTCATGCCCTTTGAGAAGTTCGCCAGTTATTTCCCGACCTGGCAGGAATGGTCCATCTCCTTTGGGATGCTGGCCTACGGATGTCTGATATTCTCTCTGTCGTACCGATATCTGCCGGTCTTTCCCCATGAGCACGAGTTGAATGCCGGCAACGGGCACGCCCATGCTCACGCTCATTGAATAACGAGCATCAATTAGACAAGCTTTGAAACTCTAAAATAAAGATAAGCCTCGGTTGACTATGGTCGGCCGAGGCTTTTTTACCTTCACGTGTTGCCGAAAGAAGTTGATTTCTCTGTCGGGCAGTTTGAACAGTTCGATAATATAATTGATCCGGCTATAACCGGCGCTTTTGACCTCACCCGTTGCTGGTTGGCTGGTTATTTGTTGGACAACATGCAACAAGTAACCCAATGTCATTGACTTAAGGGTGCGGACAAACGAGCTAATTTTTTTTAAAATAGACCATTCCGATTAAGCCCCAACGGGGCGTTCTATGTTAGCCCAGGGCAATGCCCTGGGAAATACGGCATGTTACGTGTCAGCGGGATGGTCAGGAGGTCGGCCGGCCCCCAAAATCATTTTCTCTGAATGGAATGTCCGGCTACGGCTGAAGTACGGGATTGCCGGCGGTTTTATGTGACTATTACATGGTTTTTATATAGTCGCCACCCCTACCCAGGGCGTTGCCCTGGGCTAACCTAGAGCGCCC
>JADFXY010000494.1:0-3129 GCA_015233355.1 Deltaproteobacteria bacterium
AGCTAAAAATAGACTGATCAGGAAATAGAACGATTTTTTCAGCCTGGGTGATGCTTCGTTGCAGCGGATATCCGTCTCCGATGAGCGCCGATTCGTTAGATATTTTGAAACCGGTCAAGACAACGGGTGGAATATATGGATTATTCTTTATGTCTTCAGGGTAAAACGCATTAAACCCCTGAGGCCCTCCAAAGTAAAGTTTTCCGTCCCGAGCCTTGGCAACTGCCTGATAGTAAAATATATTACTCTGTAAGCCGTCCTGGACGTCATAATTCAAGCATGTTTCCGAGATAGGATTGAATTTGGACAGCCCTTTATTTGTCCCCAACCACAGGTTGCCGCGATCGTCCTCAATAATGCTGTCTATTCGATCACTCGACAGCCCGTGTTTTTCAAAATAATGGGTAAAACGGCCTGTCGTTCGGTCAAACTTGTTCAACCCCATCCCCGTTCCGATCCACAGCAGTCCTTTCTTGTCCTCATAAATACCCATGACGGTATTCTCGCTTAAGCTGTGAGGAATTTTATCATCGTGCTGATATCGGATAAACCTTTCCGTGGCTGGTTCAAACCGGCACAAGCCGTTACCGGTCCCAATCCAAAGGGTTCCGGCCCGGTCGCGGAAAAGTTTCCAGATATTGTTACTGCACAGGCTGTCTGGATTATTCGGGTCAAACTGATACCGGGTAAACGTGTTATGTTCTCTGTCGAGTTTGTTCAGTCCGCCATAGGTCGTGCCAACCCATAGATTTCCCTGACCGTCTTCGCATATGGCCCTGGCACTGTCCTCACTTAGGCTGGCTGGTTTTTTGATTTCATTTTGATAACGTGTAAAGGTTTCCGAGAAAGGATCAAATTTATTCAGCCCTCCGCCAAAGGTCGCCACCCATAATATCCCATACCGGTCTTCGTAAATTTGATAAGCATTATTGTGACTTAGGCTACGCGGGTTGTTTGGGTCATGCTGATAATGGGTATAAGTCTCGGTAACTGGATCAAATTTATTCAGCCCCTGGCCCGTGCCGATCCAGATCGCGGCGTGAGAGTCTTCATAAAGACCATACACTGACGGGTGAGACAGGCCTTTGAGAACATTGGGATGATGTTGATGCAGTCCAAATTTTTTGCGATGGGGGTCAAAACGGTTCACGCCTCCGCCCCAGGTTCCAACCCACAGCGCTCCAGCCCTGTCCAGACAAATCGGATGGGCGTTGTCATTGTTGAGGCTGTTCGGATTATCCGGATCGTTGCGATATTGAGTGAAGGTCTCCGTCATCGGGTTAAAGTGGTTAAGTCCCCCGCCTAGAGTGCTGATCCATAGTGTTCCGTCCCGGTCAGGATAGATGGTATACACATCGTTGTGGCTCAGGCTTTTAGGATTATTGCCGTCATGTCGATAGTGCGTGAATTTTTCAGTGGAGAGGTCGAATTTATCTAATCCGCCGCGGGTGCCGACCCAGACCAAGCCTCTCGAAAGATCCGCATATAAGGCCATGACAATATCGTTACTAAGGCTATGGGGATCGGAATCATCATGCCGATAATGAATGAAGGTTTGCGAAGAAGGATCAAATTTGTTCAGTCCACCTCCTTCAGTGCCAATCCAGAGAGCAGGTGTTCTGTTCGGCAAGGCTCCGGGACAAATGGCCCTGATGGAATCATGGCTGAGACTGTGGGGATCTTTATCGTTATGACGGTAGTGGGCAAACTTTTGGGTCACCCGGTCGAATCTGTTCAGCCCCCCGCCCCGTGTTCCGACCCACAGCACTCCAGCGGTGTCTTCACATATTGGCGAAATCATGAGGTAATTATAACTCAAGCTGCCGGGGTCGTTATCGTCATGTAAATATCGGGTGAATGTCTCTGTAGCCGGATCAAACTTATTCAGCCCCTGGTTGCGGGTGCCAATCCAAATGTTTCCCTCGTGATCCTGATAAAGGTAACCGATAGCCCCGCTGCTCAGACTGTTGGGATTGTTGGGATCCGGTCTATATACCTTAGAGGTGTAACCGTCGAACCTGTTCAACCCATCTTCCGTCCCAACCCAAATAAATCCCTGCTTGTCCTGGATTATGGCATAGACCGTAGGACGAGACAGACTCTGTTCAAAGGTCAAGTGCTCAAAGTTAACGTCATTTATTGCATTATGAGATGATACTGTAGGCGGGTGGATGAATAGCATTAATAGTTCCCACAAAAGTAGAACGCGGAATGCTTTTTTCATCAGATTCTCCTGGGGGCAAAGGCCGTGTTGCTTGCAGTGATGACCATAGTTTTAATGATCAGACTTTGAACAACAATACTTTCAATGAAGGATTGTGACAACAGAAAAATGATGGTTGCCGGTTACTCGTGCGGGTTGCTGGTTATTCCCTACTAGTTGAAGACAACCAGCGACCAGTTTGGTTGGCCTTATCCATTGAAATGCTTTGGGGCGCCTTCAAAAAAAAAATATACGGTTAGAAATATTTGACATCCTCACCCACCTGGCGGTATGATTAAAAATTGCGGCAGGTTTAAACAAACACAAACCCTGGGCAGAGATACTTCCTACGGGCCGCCACATTTTTATCTTAAGCCAGTGGTCATTTATCGCACAACCAGGTAGCCTTATCATGGACATAGATCAGACTTCGGCATCAACGGCCACGGCCCTTTTGAAAAAGTGGGAGTCCGAGCCGAATGGGACCAGGGAAAAAAGAAGAATCCTGGTCGTTGACGATGAGCCTCCGGTCCGCCGCCTCTTAAAAAGGGCTCTGACCCAATTCGGATACGACGTTCTGACCGCTGATGACGGTCTTAATGCCCTGAGCGTATTGCATAACGACTCCGTGTCAACTGTATTGACGGATCTAAACATGCCCAACATGGGCGGCCTGGAACTGATCTCGATCGTCAAGAATGAATTCCCGGAGATCGATATCATTGCCATGACCGGTTTTAACAAGAACTACCGCTACATCGATGTAATTAACGCGGGTGCTTGCGATTTTATTAACAAACCGTTCGACTTAGAAGAAATTGAAGCCAAACTGCAACGGGTCGTCTTGGAACGCAACCTGAAGCACCAATTGATTTTTCTATCAATGCATGATGAAATGACGGGATTGTATAACAAACGATATTTCA
>JADFXY010000495.1:0-3128 GCA_015233355.1 Deltaproteobacteria bacterium
ATTTTGGCAGCGTTAATTGGATACACTTTCTACCAGGGTAAACCAAGAATGCGAGGGGTCGATCTTGAATCGTCACCTGTCAACCCATGTTTCCAAATTGCTTAGTAAACTCGTCGAACTCAGGTTAAATAGGAGGTGGGGATGAATGGATTCAGCCGGATTCGGTCCATCACCGCGGTAATCTGCAGCTTGCTCGTTTGCCTGGTGGTCATCTCCGCGGCCCAGGGTCAGGACTTGCGGGACGGTATATATCAAGTGGGGAAGTTGAAACCAATGGATAGCCGGCTAAGAGTCAAAGTGGGCGATGTCGCCCCAGACTTCACCTTGCCCGCTGTTGCCGGTGACAAGGTCACTTTAAGCCGATTCAGGGGCCGGAATGTGGTGTTGTCCTTTGTCCCGGCCGCCTGGACACCGGTTTGTTCCGATCAATGGCCCGGCTACAACATCGCCAAGGACCTCTTCGATAAACACCAGGCCGTCCTGCTGGGCATTACCGTGGACAACATTCCGACACTCTATGCCTGGACCAAGGCCATGGGCCGATTATGGTTCCCGGTGTTATCCGATTTTTGGCCCCACGGGGCCGTGGCCGATAAGTACGGTGTGCTGCGATCCAACGGCATGACCGAGCGGGCCTTGTTCGTGATCGACAAACAGGGCGTTATCCGGTACATCGACGTCCACGACATCAATGTCCGACCCGATCTGGGCGTCCTGGCCGAGGAACTGGATAAACTCCCCCATGATTAATCTCGAACATATCCAATTACCTTGGGGAAATGGCACGTTGTCTTGCCGTCTTCCCCGTGATTGGACGGTCCTGGGTGAATTGCGTCCCCAGAGCCGGGAGGCCGTACCTGATCCGGCCGCGGCATGCCGAGAGGCCCTAAGTCAACCCATTGGGGCTGCACCTCTAGCTTACCGAAATCTGACCGGTCGCCGGGTAGTGGTCGTGGTGGATGATCATTCCCGGCCGACGCCGGTGGCGGATTTTATTGATCCGGTCCTGGAAGAATTGGCCGCGGCGGGGGCCCGTCCGGAACAAATCGATATTTTGCTGGCCAATGGAGTCCATCGGGAGAGTCGGCCTGACGAAGTGGCCTGGAAAATCGGCCGGGAGAATATGACCAAATTCCGGTGGCGCTGCCATCAAGCCTATGATCCGGCGGAACTGACTTACCTGGGCCGGACCCGGCGGGGGACTCCGGTTTTTTTGAATAAGTTGCTGGTGGCCGCGGACCTGATTGTCTGTTTAGGCGCGCTGGAGCCTCACCTGTTGCTGGGCTTTGGCGGCGGCTATAAAATGCTTCTTCCGGGGTGCGCCGGGGCCCAGGCGATTGGGCGGAACCATCTCCAGGGGGTGGATCCCGATCACTTCGATTTGGTCGGCGCGGCGGCGGAAGCATCGCCCATGCGGCAGGACCTGGAGGAGGGGGCCGGGCTGTTGAACAAGGATGTGTTCATCGTCAACGCGGCCATGAACCATCAGGCCCGGCCGACCGGATTTTTTTGCGGGGATCCGATTCTGGCCCATCGAGCCGGGACCGAGTTCATCGAAGAACTGGCCGGCATAGATATTCCCGAACCGGCGGATGTGGTCCTGACCAATTCCTTTCCCATGGATGCCGACCTTCGGCAATCGGCCAAGTGTCTGGGGAATACCTTATATGCGGCCAAACCGGGTGGGGTGATATTGGGGTGTGTCAAATGTGACCATGGCCTGGGGGAGGTGCCGGTGGGGAGTAAAAGCTTGCCTTATCCGTTGGTTCGGTTTCTGGCCCGGCTCATCGGTAAGCGTCGGATATTGCCTTTGGTGGAAAGGATGAAACGGCAAGAACCGGTGGAAGAGGTTTTTCTGACCCATTTCGGGCTGCAAATGCTCCGCCGGAATCACTTAGGCTTGTTCAGTCAAAATCTCCCGCCCGACCTGGATAAGAAACTGGGCTTGGCCCGCGTGTTCAATGATGTCTCGGCCATGCTCGCCTGGGCAGCCCCAAAAGTCCCCCGCCGCGCCGGCGTCTGGGTTTTCCCTTATGGCGGTGTCACCTATGCCCGCCGAAGATGATCATGCTTCTGATTTAGTGACATATGGGAAATCTACTGATTCTTAGACTTTTGTCTTTTGCTTTTTCCCGATTACGGCGCATATGGTGTCACAGAGTCTGTCCTTCAATTCTTCCAGTTCTTCCCAAATGATATGAGGAAACATTTGAGTATCAAAATGTATTTTTTTGTGTTTTTTTGCACAGAAAATAACCGGCTTGTTTAACGCCATCGCATAGCCTGCCTCGAAGTAAACATTCTGCCGTTCCCCGGTGACTTCAGCGACGACAAACTTGGAGTTCTTGATTTCTGAAATCATTTTGGCATTGATTGGTTCAACATGCAGTAGTTCATCCATTCTTATCGGCTTGTAACCAGTTTCATTCACCGCCTTCTTTATCCCTTCTTCGTACACATTCTTCATTTCACCTGTTTCGTCACTGAACCACATGGCCACAAATACTTGATCTGTATCGGGCTGGATTTCATGTTTATCAAGATAGTCCCAACCATTGGCGGTAATGGTCACATGGACCCCATAGGCGTCCAATCGCGATATGAGTCCTCTATCCTTCAGGGATTCTGTGAGGAATCCAAATTCGGCGCTCTTCTTGGCCCAGGCAAGCGGAAAATCCTTCTCTGAATCCATGGTGACCTCTTCGCCAGGATAAGAAGTCCTTTTCTCAATTGCTCTCAGCAATAGAAGTTGTTTTTCATTTGTGCTGTATGAAGGCAGGTTGTCCATTATAGTTTGGAGGTTTGTCGCTGTAATTTCCAGTTCCGGCTCACGGCGTTCAGCCCGTTCCCTGAGATGCGCCCATAGCTTATGTATGTCTTTGGTCTGTTTGATTTTGTGGAGAGCATCTTCGGTTGCATTGAACTGCCCGCATCTTAGGCACTTGGCCATGACAGATCTTCCGAATTCCCCGTAGGTTAACTCCGCATCAGGCCAATCGCACAATGGGCATTTACCGTTCATATATCTCGTCCTTCCGTATCCTCGGTCAATCCTTCTTCACCAAAAAATAAATCCGACCTAACTGCTTCTCATATCCGGCGGAGAATTCGGCTTCCGGGCCGTGGCC
>JADFXY010000496.1:0-3127 GCA_015233355.1 Deltaproteobacteria bacterium
TCGACGGGTTTCTTTAATTAAGTACCAGAAATATATCCGCAGATTTCGCCGATTAACGCAGATGAAAAAGACCCAAAGACCTATTTTGGCCCTAATCTGCGCAAACCGGGGCAATCTGCGGATTGAATCATGGTCCTTGATGATAATCGCTCAGCATACTTGTCGAACTCAGGTTATATTAGAATGGCTGATAACTTATACTCAGCCTTAGATGTCTGATAGTCCGGCTTCATCCGCCTTGGGGTGGATGCGAATAAAGGGTGTCATAACTAAGGCGATGGCGACCAATCCTCCGCACACGTAATAGAGGGCACGATATCCCTGGTGGTTCATGACATATGTGCCGACCACCGGACCTAGTAAAAAGCCGCCCTGGTACATCTCGAAAAGCAAATTGGTCAATAGAGGTCTGTGTCTGGAGGACGAGACGTCGAACATTAGGCCGTTTATCACCGGCATGGCCACCCCCCATCCCAAGCCCAGGAAAGCGCCCAGAATATACAGCCCCGCCGCAGTCGAGCAATTAGCCAAAGCCAGGTAGCCCAAGATCAGCCAGGCCGCAGATCCGGCCAACAAAATGACCTTACTGATTCTGTCAAACAACTTCCCGGCCACCAGGCGGACAAATATCTCGGTGAAGACTGAGGCGGTGAAAAACCAGCCGGTATCCATTACCCCAATTTTTTTAGCGTACCCATCAACGAGAAAGAAGACGGGCGCAAAAGCCGTCCAGACCAATAGACAAATCAGCAGCAACAGGATAACATTTCGATCTTTCAAGATATCCGCAATCTCCGGCCACCTTATCCGGTCCCTCCCCCGGCCTTTCCCCTCCATTGTCTTACCCCCGATCAGGGCCAACAAAGGAAAGGCCAGGACCAGCATTATAGCAGAGTAATCCAGCAAATAGAGAAAGCTGCCGGTAGACCTGGACACCAGCCCGGCCAGCGGAGGAATGATTCCGTACGGCACCAGAGTCAGCGCGGTGATGACCCCGAAAGCCTGGCCGCTCCTCTTCTCCGGGATATAACTAACAATCAAGGCGGTGGCGGCGGTGACCAAGACCGTATGACCGGCCCCGTGAAACACCCGAATCAGAGACATGGCCCACCAGTTGACGGCCAAATGATACAGCAATAACGAGATGATGATCGAAATAACACCATAGGTCATCCATTTCTTGGCATTACCGGGATGAAACCACGGGCTGATCACCGGCCGGATGATCAGGGTGGCCAGGGCAAATAGACCGATTAACAGACCAAACCATTTGGGGGCGATGGGCAAGGTGGCCAGAAACCGTTCAAATCCATAAAATATTGCCATATTGCTGAAGGCTATAAAAATCACTCCATTCAGCGCTACAAATTCTTTGGTGATCAGTTTGTCCTCAGCCGGCATTATGGCCCCGTCCTGTATTTTTGGAGGTATCTTTCTGGTTCGGCCGCCTGGTTACTGCACTGCCGGTCGTGGTCTTTAACGAGCGTAGTTAATTAATCGCAACAGCAGGTTTCCGGCTACGGTGCGACGATAAGCTTCGCCGGCCCGAATATCGTCGATGGGCGAAACGGCTGTTTGCGCCAGAGCCGCGGCCTTGGTCAGGGTATCCCGGGAGATAATCCGGCCCTCCAGGGCGCTCTCCACCTCCACCGACCTGATCACTGTCGGCCCGACACTACCCCAGGCCAGCCGGGCCTTTTCAATCCGACCGGAATCGGACACCTGGAGGACAGCCGCCAGACTGACTATGGCGATGGCCAGGGCCTTTCTTT
Source organism: Deltaproteobacteria bacterium (assembly GCA_015233355.1). Lineage (GTDB taxonomy): Bacteria > Desulfobacterota > JADFXK01 > JADFXK01 > JADFXK01 > JADFXK01. The sequence continues at coordinate 1,773 of JADFXY010000496.1, forward strand.
GGCCTACCTTCTCGAAGTGATGCACATTATAATCAGCCGATTTTCTCAGCCGGACGCCGGTCAACAATTGGCCCGGTCCCAGACTTGTCTTTCCCGGTCCCAGGATGAATTGGCTCAGAGGCAATCGTTTTGCGCCGTCCCCCCATCGCACTTCCACCTCCGCGTCCAGGACATAGAGCGGCGGTAAGGTATCCCCGGCCGGAGAGGCCGTCACCAGGTTACCGCCAATCGTCCCCATGTTGCGGATGGGTGGGGAGCCCAGGACGTTCAGGGCCTGGATCAAAATGGGAAAATGCTCCTGGATGACGGGATCGGCCAGTAAGGTGCGATGGGTCGTCGCAGCCCCGATGTAGACTTCATCCCCCTGATCCCGGACGCCTTTTAACTCTTGAATCCGCTCCAGGCAGATCAGCCCGGACGCGGTGATCAATCCCGCCCGCAGCTTGACCAGCACATCCGTCCCCCCGGCATAGATAGCGGCCTCGGGCCGGCGATGGAGCAGGTCCCACAATTCATCCAACGTCCGAGGCAAGAATACCTCTCGCATGGCTTAGCCTTTCTCTCGGTGGACAGCCATCTCCACCGCATCGACAATCTTCTGGTATCCGGTGCAGCGGCACAAGTTGCCACTCAATCCCTCTCTTATCTCCGCGCGGGAAGGGTCAGGCCGGTGCCCCAACAAATCAACTGCAGCCAGGACCATTCCGGGAGTACAGAAGCCGCATTGCACCGCCCCAGCCTGGACAAAAGCCTCCTGGACCGGATGCCGCCCCTCGTTACCGGCCAACCCCTCGATCGTCGTTACTTCCCGGCCCTGGAGTTGGGCGGCCAGCATCAAGCAAGACAAGCGACTTTGGCCATCCACCAGGATAGTGCAAGCACCGCATTCGCCTGAGCCGCACGACTCTTTGGTCCCGGTCAGATCGAGTTCTTCCCGCAACAGATCCACCACCCGGATATCGGACGGGACCGTCAGCTCGATTTCTCGACCATTTAAAATGAAATTAATCTTCAACGGTTACCCCCGTAGACAGAAATGAATCCGCAGATTTCGCAGATGAACGCAGATGAAGGAGGTACATAGGCACCTGCGATCATAATTTTTTTTAATCGGCGTAAATCGGCGCAATCTGCGGATTAAATCATGGCCCTTGCCACTAATCGCTTAGCGGATTCATCGAACTCAGGTTGAATTAAGACGCGGTCATGAGCTGGAGAACCCGTTCTGAGGTGAGCGGAAAACTATAGCATCGCCCGCCGCAGGCCGCGGCCACCGCATTGGCTACCGCCGGAAGCGGACCATTCATGGCCACCTCGCCCACCCCTTTCAGTCCGAAAGGACCGGTCGGCTCGTT
>JADFXY010000497.1:0-3121 GCA_015233355.1 Deltaproteobacteria bacterium
TCTGGTATAACTGGAGCAAGGCCAGACACGGGGCCAGGGGGAGGTGGAGAAGTTTAACTCGCCGTCCCAAAGCCTGGGCGGCCTCGGTCACAACGGCATTAAAAGTTTGGGGCGTCTTTCCGGAAATATTGTAACATCGGCCAATAGTCAGGTCATGCTCCAGACATCCGGCCACGGCCGCAGCCACGTCCTCCACAAAAACCGGCTGCATCAGGAAATTTCCGTTCCCCGGGATAGGCACTACCGGAACCCGTTTGAGCCAATGCAGCAACCGGATCATATTCCGGTCACCGGGCTTCCCGTAAATCATGGTTGGGCGCAAGATGGTGTAATCCAGTGGGCCGGCGGTGATGATTCGCTCCGCCTCGATCCGGATGGTCTTGGAGGCCGCCGGCAGGGTCGTAAAAATGGCGGTGGTGCTGATAAAGACGGCTCGCCTGACACCGGCCCGGGCACAGGCGTCAACCACCGCGGCTGTGTGCCCGAAACCCAAAGAGGCCACATTAATCAGCACGTCCCGGCCGGTCAAGGCTGTTTTGATCGACTCGGGCTGATTGAGGTCACCCCAGACCAGGTCGACCCCGTAGCCCCGCAGCATCTCGGCCCCTTGAGGCGACCTGACCAGGCAGGCTATTTGTCCACTCTTTTCGGACAGGAGACGAACCACTTCTCGACCCGTAAAGCCGGTCCCTCCGATGATCAAGATCCGTTTAAAAATCTCCTCAGTCCTCTCTTTTTCGCCGCATCATAGTGTTTTATTTTTGATGAACTTTCGGCTTCCTGTTGTCATTTCGAGGGAAGCGAGAAATCTTAAGATTCCTCACATTCGTTCGGAATGACAAATAGGGAATCATTGTCTTTTGGTTTCGGCCATTGCTCCTTCAAGCAACCGGAGATAATCCGCGGCCAACTGCGGCCGGGCGTACCGGGCGGTGACAAATCGCCGGCCATTCCGGCCCAATTCCAGGCCTAGGTCCCGGTCATGATATAACCTGAGGACGCCGGCCGTCATTTGATCCACATCCTCCGGGTCGGTGATGATGGCCGCCTGTGATTTTTCCAGGATGCGGCGGGCCTCACCCCGGACGCTGCCCAGAATAGGCCGGGCCGGCGTGCAACTGATGCTTTTATCCCTGTGGCTGCTATTCTTTATTAGCTGTGGTTACCTCATTGAAAAAAGAAATAAAGGGTAGTTGATTTCCTTTTTTCCTTGACGCAATTCGATTTATGTTTTAGATGTCAACAAACCTTAATGAGATAAGGAGGTTGAATGGTGACGTGTTTATTATTGTTACTATTCCAGCCTACGTTTTCTATTAGATAAATCGTTACCGACCGGCCTCCTCGTTATTAAAGTTATTAAGGATTTTACAAAGAATAATACGACCACTCACCGTTATGTTTTACCGGAAATATATCTGGTCATTTGGAGGGTGACAGCGGCTCTGAAGTTTGACCAGGCCGACAGTGCCCCGGGACTTATGGGGATAATTACATTTAACTGCAACCGAATCAGGTGCTTTTGTCAAAACGGAATTAGAATGGTCAAGACAATTACTCAACAAGATTTCATGATCCAGATAGAAGACCTGGCCAAACAAGAAAGCCAACGTTTCGTGCGGCACAACTTTATCAGGTCCAACATCATCAAAAGGACTGCCATACACCGAAAGAAAATAAGATCCATTTCCGATCGGGTTAATGACGATGCATTTACGGAACTGGCCCTGAAGGCGATCAACAGGTTGGAATTGCTGGAGATGGAGGAGTTAAACAATTAACCGAAGTTATTATCTCGGGTTCAATTGGGGCGTGACCATTGGATGATGTGTCCGCCCCAATTATCATTATCTGGATCCGGTGGTTCGTTGATCCCGAAATCCTGATTAAACCCGAAAATTTTCCAGATCGTCAAATATCCGGCAGAATACGCCGGGCCATATGTCCAGACTTGATGAATAGTTTGCGGTCTTGTTAGCTGCAAAAATTACTCGCCCCGGAGCTAAGCCGACCCCGGCCTCATCAGGGCGGCTCCGAACCAGGGGGGCAAGCTATCAAGTTGTTTTTTTCGTCAAGTCCAGGAGGAAGAATAGATGACTAAAGAAATGAACTTCGAACTACCCAACGATGACGCGGTGGACCTGATCCCGGACCCTGATTACACCGTTAAACTCGGCGGTGACGAAAGATTGAAAGTCGATTTTCAAGGCGTGCAAGAAGGTGAGGTCCGGCAGTTAGTGACCAACCTCCACAAAGATAACGCCTTTGTGCAAAGCATAAAAGAAATCATCACTCCTGGAAATAATTTCTTTCGGTCTTATAGAGAAAAAAAGCAAATAGAAGAGATACATCTCCAGGTCATTAAAAAAGCAGGTGAGTATACCACCCAACTAATTGCTATTCAAGGTGAAGGCCGCCTTAAAAAAATCGCCGCCCGAGTTACCTTGGCTTTAACCAAAGATGTTGACTTGCTGGGTTTTGCCATCTCAAATGTGTTTACCAGCCTAAACAAGATTAAAAGTAAAACGGTCAGAACAGTGGTGTCTGACGCCGTCGAAACCAGGTCTTTCTTAGAAGAGCTCGGCGATACCGACTCTCTAAACAGATTCGATAAATCATTCACTCAGGATCTGGACGCCTACTTCGACTTCATGGGGAATACATTGAATCTCTTAACCTCCTTGCCCTCCTATAATGACAACATCAAACTCATTGCGGAAGAAAACGGCAAGAAAATTGAGAGTTTCTTCAATAAATTGATAAGCTGATGCCGAACCGGACCGGTTGCTGGTTGCCGGCTTCCGGTTGTTGATTGCCGATTCCGAGTTGTGGGATAAGAGCTATGGATTATGGGCCTGGTCTAATTAACATTGTAGCTACTTACATCCCGCAATCCGAAACATGCAATCGGTGACCGGTAACCGGCAACCAGTGACGCATCAGAGATCCAACACGTTGCCGGGTGGTTCATTCTCCGCTGGAGAACGGGACCTATTTTTTTTTGCAGGCAAATCTCTGTCCGGCGGTTGAATGATCAGCATAAACGGGAATTGGTCCATGCAAAACGCACCCTCCCATATTCAGCAACACACCAACTCCATCATAGACATGATCAGGAAAC
>JADFXY010000498.1:0-3120 GCA_015233355.1 Deltaproteobacteria bacterium
ACCGTAAACTGCAGACCCTCGAATGAGGGGACGGGCAGGGCTATTTCGAGACCAGAGATCAAGGCACGGAGAGAAGCAACTATGATTATAGGAAAATTTAAGGAATTCGCCCCTAAGCTGAGTCCGGGCGTGGTGGTTCTGGATTCGGCCGTGATCACGGGCGACGTGGAAATGGGACCTCAGTGCAGCATCTGGTTTCACGCTGTGGCCAGGGCTGACGTCAATTGCATCCGCATCGGCCGGAAAACCAATATTCAGGACATGGCCATGCTCCACGTCACTTATGAAACCCATCCCCTGATCATCGGGAGCGAAGTAACCATCGGCCATAGGGTTACTCTGCACGGATGCACCGTGGAGGACCTGTGTCTCATCGGCATCGGGGCCATCGTCTTAGACGGCGCCAAGATCGGACATCATTCCATCGTGGCGGCCGGTTCCCTGGTCACGCCCGGGACCGTCATCCCGCCCAACAGCATGGTCATGGGCGCTCCGGCCAAGGTCCGGCGTCAACTCACGGAAGAAGAGATCAGCCACATGCCCGATATCGCCAACCGCTACCTCTGGGTGGCGGAAGATTACGTCAAAACCGGATTGGGTAAGCGCATTGAGTAGATATCCCGCACCGGCCTTTTAGCCGGGGTTGGTTTGGCAATGGGGAATTCAACCTAAACTTTTTTCTTACCAAACAAGGAACAGCCGGCATGTATTTTGATGTTATTATTGCAGGATTTGGTGGTCAAGGCGTCATGTTTATCGGTAATTTGTTGGCCGTCGGGGCGATGAATGAAGGTCGGATGGTCACCTACATGCCGGTGTACGGCGTGGAAATGCGTGGCGGGACGGCAAATTGCACCGTGGTGGTGGCGGACGAGGAAATCGGGTCACCCATCGTCCAGAACCCTGTTTCGGCCATTATCATGAACAAACCGTCACTGGTCAAGTTCGGGCCACGGGTCCAAAAGAACGGTTTGATGGCCGTCAATACCTCCCTGATCGAACCCGAGGCCATTGATTTTCCCGATGTGGCCACGCTCCATATTCCGGCCATGGAACTGGCCGCGGAGGTGGGTAACGACAGGTTGGCCAATATGATTATGCTCGGGGCGGTGGTGGCCAAGACCGGCGTGCTTAATCTCGATGGATTGATCGAGGCTCTACCCTATGCCTTAGATGAAAGATATCACAAAATGATCCCGGCCAATACGAAGGCCTTGGAACGGGGGGCTGAATTCATCCGCCGGCATGGTCAGGCTTGAGCCCGAACCAGGCATTGATCTGTAAATAATCCGTCAAAAGCTGATCGATCAGGCCGAAGTTCAACTGGTTACAGGGCGTGATACGACGAGGTGGCCGACGTCAAACCGGTAAGTCAGAACAATCGGCCCCAAGAAAAGCCGTCAACATTGGTTGGAGCCGGTTAATTTCATACTCCAGGCTTGAATAAGCCGCGGCGGCCTTGTCTAAAGCCCCTTGGCGGCCGATAATTTCCAGGGCCAGGGCGGCTTCGCAGGCCGCTTCGGCCGAAAGATTACCCAGCACCCCCTTGAGGGTGTGGGCGGATTTGGATAAACCGGGGCCGTCCCCACGGTCGATCTCATCGCGAATCGCACTCATATCTTGGGTAAGTTCATGCAAACACATCTGAACAAGTTCTGTAGCCAACTCCATGCTATTGAGTGTTCGGATCAGCAATGCCTTTCTATCAAAGATTCTTTCGGATGACTCCATCGTTTGAGCCGGCTTTCCTGCATTCCGATCTTGTTCCATTTGCCCCCCAACTCAAGTCACAATACTTATTTGAGATTACTCAATTCTTTCGTCGGCCAGATCCTGCACCCCGGCCGGGATGGGAATCCCCAACTCTTTGGCCCGGTTAAGATTTAGACAAATGGCATAATGTTGCGCCGATTCCGGAGGAATCTCTCCCGGAGTCCGTCGGCCCTGAAGTATGCTATAGGCCATTTCTGCCGCCTGGCCCCCCATCTCGGGGAGCTTGGGGTAAATGGAAATGACCGCACCCCAGCGGCAATCCTCCACCGAATTGCCGACAAAAGGAATCTTGGGGTACTTTTGGGCCCACCGGTAAAGATGTAAGCTGTAATAGCCCAGGAAGACTTCAGCCTCAGACATCGCTTCTTCGGGGATACCTTTAGTCTGATCGGTGTCTAAAAATCGAATGGGGGTGGTGCTGTGTTTGGCGTACTCGCTCATCCATCTGGCATAACTGGCATCCGGCGGGAAATGGCTGTTATAGACGAAGCAAAAGGCTTTTGCCTTAGGGAAAACCCGATTGACTACGGCCATCGTCCGGTCTATCGGGATGGGAAAGGTCACCCCGGTAACGTTGACTTGGGACGGCTTACCCACGGCCGGGACCAGGCCGTCGCCCACCGGGTCGGTCACCCCGATAAACAAGAGAGGAATGGCCTTACCCTTGTACTTTTTGATCACGGGTAAGCTGGTGGAGGAACCAATGGTCACGATCAAGTTCGCCGGCCAGGCCGCGAAGGCATCAGCCAGGGCGATATTCTTGTCCCCCGCCTCCTTTTCAGCATAGCCGACCTCATGACGGTAGACGACATCAACCCCTTCTTTTAGTCCCTTCCCGGCCACGCCGGCGACAAAACCATCCCTGATGACCTCAGTGTACCGGCCCGGAGTTCGCAGTACTCCAATCTTGAACGGCTCGGCCAGGCAAGACGCAGCCAAAGCGGTCATAAGAAAAATCCACCCAATGGTGGCCATGCCGGTTATCCGAGATACTTTCATGGCTGGGCCCGAATTTGATATGGTTGACGCGGCCTAGCCCAGGACATGCTGATCAAGGACGAAGCAGGTAAATACACCTTCGAAGACCTTAGTCTCACTACGGGAGACAACCACGGTGACCCGGTGCTTCTTGCCGTCGGGCGGGGCAACCTGGGCTTCGGCAACCACCGTCTCATTAATTTTGACAGGCTTGCTGAATCTGACTTCAGCGGCACCCAAGACCACGTAAGGGTGATTTACCGCAATCATGGCCGCGTAATCAGCCAGGCCGAAGATAAATCCACCGTGAACCAGGCCGGACCCGTCAACCGCCATGCGTTCCAGGGTCCGAAGTTCCACCCGGCTGAA
>JADFXY010000499.1:0-3116 GCA_015233355.1 Deltaproteobacteria bacterium
GCCACCCCTACCCAGGGCGTTGCCCTGGGCTAACCTAGAGCGCCCCGTTGGGGCTTAATCGGAATGGTCTATTTTAAAAAAAATTAGCTCGTTTGTCCGCACCCTTAAGTCAATGACATTGTGTTGCATGTTACTTGTTTCTCGTTGCTTGTTTCTTGTTACTGGTTGCAGGTTGATGGTCATGATTCAAACGGCCATAGCGTTTTTTTTAGTTTGAGGCATTATTCACATGACTCCCTTTGGCTCCGCCGGTTGGACAGATGTTGTCTGTTTAGCCACCTCGTTGCCAGTAAATGGTTGTCTTAAACCAGAAACAAGCAACGAGCAACGAGTAGCCAGTAACCTGAAACGATCCTAGGCAGCCTGGCCGGTATTCTTTGGCTGGCGGATAATCGCGCTGTGAGAGCATACATCGGCGCAAACCCCGCACCCGACACATATGGCCTCGTCGATCCGGGCTGTCTTGGTCGAACTATCCCAAATTAATCCGGGACAACGAAAAATCCGGGTACAATATCGGCTGCAACCGCAGTTCAGGCCGCGGCATTTGTCTTGGTCCACCTCCAGGCGATAGGGAAATCCCCCTTCCCGGTTTTGAACCAGGGCGCATTTGCGCTTCATGATGATTACCTGGGCTTCCCGGCCCCGTTTGACAGCCTCATACAAGGTTTTGGTGGTTCCAGATAAATCGTAAGGATCACAAACTGTTACGGGCAACTCCAGGGCACGGCAGAGGACTTCCGGATCAACCCGTCCCGCCGGGTCACCCACGGCGGCCATTCCGGTGCCGGGATGCGGTTGGAACCCGGTCATGGCCGTGGCGCTGTTGTCCAGAATCAGCAAGACAAAGTTGGACTGGTTATAGCGGGCGTTGATTAGGGCCGGGATGCCGGCATGAAAGAAAGTGGAATCACCACAAACAGTGATGACCGGCTGATCAAACCCTTGGGCCCCGAGCTTACCGTAACCACAGGCGATGCCCAGACCCGAACCCATGCAATGGACGGACTTGACCTGGTTGAACCCGGTAGGGAAAATGCCCAGAGTGTAACAGCCGATATCCCCGGAGACAAATCCGTCCCGGCCATCCATCTTCAGGGCATTCTTAATGGACCAGTATGAAGCCCGGTGGGGGCATCCGGGACAAAAACCCAGTTCGCGGATCGGGACCAACTCGTCCGCGGCTTTCTTGGCCCTGGCCAGGTAGTCCCGATCTATTGCCGGCAAAGGTACGCCCATAATCCGGTGCAGGGCCTCCGCCACCAGGTCGGACGATAGTTCACCGACAGCCGGAATGTGGCCGCTCTCTTTTCCGTAGAAGTGCTTAAGGCCTAAATCCGGGCCCAGTTGGGCGGCCATGGCCTTGACGCTGGTCTCCAGATAAGGGTCCACCTCTTCGAGGAATAGAATCTTGTCAGTGGTACGCAAATGGGCCGTGATTAATTTTGGCGGCAGCGGCCAGGTGGTCCCGATCTTGAGCAGCCCGACTCGATCTTGGAGTCCCATGAGTGAGATGGCTTCTTTTCCATAGAGGGCGCTGACTCCGCAGACGATGATCAGCACCTCGGGTTGATCCGGTCCGAAGTATTGATTAAAGGGCGAGTATTCAAATAGTTCCGCGGCTCGGGCCAGCTTTTCACGCATGATCTGGTGTTTGAGCGAGACCGGAAAGGTGTGGAAAGAGAAGGTGGTGTCGAACCGGGGAATCGGTTTGTTCTTTTTTATTTCTCCGAACCGGACGAGGCCCCTGGTATGGGACACCCTGGTCAGGCTTCGGACGACCACCAGGGATTTCAGGTCCTCGGACAGGTCAAAGGCGAATTTGGTTATCTCCAGGGCATCCTGGGGAGTAGAAGGCTCCAAGACCGGGACAAAACCCACCCGGCCGATGAACCGGGCGTCCTCTTCGTTGGTGCTGGAAATACCGGAAGGATCGTCACAAGTCACCAGGACCAGGCCGCCCTTGGTTCCAGACAGAGACAGGTTGGTGAGGAAATCAGACACCACATTGACGCCGTTTTGTTTCATGGAGGAGATGGCCCGGACTCCGGCAAATGAGGCTGCAGCGGCTGCTTCCAGGGCCACCTTCTCGTTGACCGACCATTCGGCGTAGTGTCCGGCCTGTTTAGCTGTTTCAGCCAGGGTCTCCATGATCTCCGAAGACGGATTACCGGGATAACCGGCGCAGAAGCTTACTCCGGCCTCAACGGCCCCCCGGGCGATGGCCTCATTGCCCATCAATAATTCGGTTCTTCCCGGTTCATCTAAAGCAACTATTGACATGACTCGGTTTCCTCAAAAAAGTATAGGCGGCCGATGGAACCGCCCCCCACTACCAATATTTTCATATTTATGGTTACCTCAATGAAGTTAACTGTGGGCATCCTTAAGATCAAATTCCGGATTAAAGCAGGACATCCATATCTCATCGACAAAAACACTCCGATGGAGACGCTTACCGACCAGCCGAGCCTCCGGTTCAAATCCGGCCCTGGAAAATGCCTTGATACATCCCACATTATTGCTGTAAATCCCGGCAGCCAAACGATGCAGGCCGAGGCTGCCGAAGGCTGTTTCTTTGATCAGTCCGACGGACTCCGTCCCCAGTCCCTGCCTCCAGCAGGTTTTGTCACCAATCATAATCCCGACATCGGCCCAGTAATGATTCCAGTCAATCCAATTGAGCGATATATTTCCGATGTGCCGATCCTGATCCTTAAGGAATATGCCCAGGAGCAACTTATCCCGGGCCGCCATCCCCCCGATCACGTAATGGCGCAGGCTTTCCAAAGTATGGTGCGCAAACCGCAGTTCCAGGTAGGACACCACTTCATCATCCCGCAGCCAGGCCAGGTAATCCTCGGCCACATCCGTGACCAGCAACCGGCGGAGATAAATCCGTTCACCGGCTACCGGACGAATGGTCAATGGCTTAATTGGTTTGGACACCCTCTCCTTCAGACTGAACTCCGTCATATTGCTGGTTGCTGGTCAATGTCATTGACTTAAGGGTAGGGTCATCGGATCCTATTCTAATAAATGGTTAATTCCGATGAAGCCCTGAAAGGGCGCTCTAGGTTAGCCCAGGGCAACGCCCTGGGTAGGGGTGGCGACTA
>JADFXY010000049.1:0-16876 GCA_015233355.1 Deltaproteobacteria bacterium
CGTGGCCGGCCGGCCCAATTTCACCGACTGAGCCAACAGGCTGAATTCACTATAGGGGCAATCCGAGTCCAGCAACCGTTGCCCCACCGCCGCACCCAGCCCCAACCCTTGGCCCGCCCCGGACTTGATGGCTCGATTGACCATACTCCCGGTTTCCTGGGTGACCCCGAAGTCACCGGAATCAATCCCGGCTTCCACCGTTTCGGACGTCTTCCCGGCCAAAGCCACCTCAGTATCGTGAACCACCACCGCGCCGTTGAAGGCCAGGGCGGTGATCAAACCACGCCGCATCAAGTCAATAATTATTGGGTTAAGACCGACCTTGACCGGATGAGCGCCCATGGCCAGGATAACCATCCGATGTTGCCGTCTGGCTTTGGCTATGGCCGAGACAACCTCTTTTAAATGAGAGGCGGCCAGCACTTGGGGGAGCCGGCCCATAAAATCATTGAAGGATCCACCCAGATCCCATGGCTGGGCAAAATCTTTAAGGGTGACTTTGCTCGGCCGGTCCTGCAGGCTAGTGGTATGAACGCTGGAAAAATCCAGGTCCGGCGCGCCACAGTGTGTCATGTGGTCTCCTTAATACGATGGAAAAGTTGATAGTCCACCAATTCACAAATAAGATGTTCCACCATCAGGTGCGCTTCTTGAATCCGGGGCGTGTGGCGAGACGGGACGTCAATCACCAGATCGACCAATGGGGCCATGTGGCCGGCGTCTTCACCGGTCAAAGCCAGGGTCGTCAGCCCTCGTTCCCGGGCCACCTGAAGAGCCAGGATCACATTTCGGGATTTACCGGAAGTACTGATCCCCCAGGCCACATCCCCCTTGCCGCCTAAGGCGCTGACCTGCTTGGAAAATATTTCATCGAAATGGTAGTCATTGCCGACACTGGTCAAGATGGATGAATCCGTGGTCAAGGCGATAGCCGGGAGGGGAGGTCTTTCCATCAGAAACCGATTGACAAATTCTGCCGCCACATGCTGGGCATCGGCAGCGCTGCCGCCATTTCCAAAAATAAGGAGCTTTTTCCCTTCCTTGAAGGCAGTGGCAATTAGTTCCGCGGCCTTGATGATCTTTTCTACGCCATCCCTGATCAGGATCTGTTTGACGGCCTGGCTGTCATCTAAGCATTTAGCGACAATATTTTTCAACGGGCAACTCCATATTCATCGGGGCACCCCAAATTTGTTTTAACGCAACAGACTGAAAAGAATTGGATATAATCAACTTCAGTCACCACCGGGCCCCCTGGCCGAAAGAAACTGACTTGTAGCCTATCCGACCGGCTTTGTCAACCTTTTGATAGACTGCCGGTGAGCAATCGCACGAAAAAATTCTTGAATGTTCACCTCCCAATCAGTTACACCGAAACGCACTTAAATAGCAAAGGGCGAAGTCATCGCTCTGCCGACCACTCCGCCCCCCCAGCATCCTTCGCCGATCCCTGGTCATTTGAGCGATCAAAAATATATCGGCCCGAAATCAGTCAAACCGAACCAACACCCGGTGGAATCACAGCCAAAGTAGGTCAATTCCAGCCAGTAATAGTACCCACCAAAAGACATAAACGGGACATAGACGGTGGTAGAAGAGGTTAAGTAGGAATGATTACATTCGTTAAAGTCGGTTGGATCTTGGTAATCGAAACCGGTGAAGAGAAAATAGCCATCTCCCGTGTACACCATTTCGAGCCAATAATAGTCGTTCCCGATATCGACGATGGGGACATACAGGTTATAATGACTGTCCAGCACCGCTGTGCAGGGCTCCAACTGCTTTTTGCCATTAGGAGCGGTTAAAGCCCGGGGGCCGCTTTTCGGAGCGGACCTCACCATCCCCTCTTTCCCAGTTTGGTTTAACTCGTTCTGTTGTTGCAAGTAATCCAATATAGACGTCGGGCCGTTACCCCGCGGTTGGACCGGGCCGGCGGCGATTCCGGCTTGCGGGGCCAGCGACATGGCGATGATAAATAACGCCCCCAGGAATACGGATAATCCAACTTTCTTATTAAAAACATAGAATTTCATCTGGAACCTCCTGTTATAATTAGTGTAAAAGAATCATCTATCGTCGGGAACGGATCAAATTAAGGAACCTCTAAGCGTTCAAAGGCTCGCTTAAGGCGGCCCCGCCCTTCTATATCGGCCGGCAAGACGCCCCCATTGAGTCAGTTCCCACGCTTTCCATAATTTTATTATAGCTCGCCTTGACACAATTGTAAATAGGGAGACCACCCATTTTCATGGTCGTCTCCCTAAAGATTTTGGGAAGAACCTGTGATCTGATTTGGGAAACGCCGCTGAACAAATGCCGTTTCCTTGTCTTAATAATATACCGGACCGAATTTGGTCAAGGCGAACCAACAACCGGTGTTATCACAACCGACATAGTTTAGTTCAAGCCAGAAAAAGTACCCACCGAAATACATAAGCGGGACATAGACGGTGCTCGGAGAGGTCAAATAGGCATGGTCACATCCGGTAAAGCCACCAGGATTTTGGAGGTCGAAACCGGTGAAAAGAAAATAGCCGTTTCCCTGATACGTCATTTCGAGCCAGTAGTAGTCTCTCCCGATATCGACGATGGGAACATTGAGGACATAATTATCGTCGAGCACCGCTGTACAGGGTTCCAACTGCTTTTTGCCATCAGGGGAGGAAAAAGCTCCGGAGCCGTGTTTCGGGGCGGATTTTAACATCCCCTCTCTCCCTCTTTGCCTCAAGCCCTCTTGTTGTTGCAAGAACTCCTGTAAAGACGTCGGGCCGTTACCCCGCGGTTGAAACGGGTCGGCTGCGATTCCGGGTTGCGGCGCCAGCACCATGGTGATGATAAACAACGCCCCGACCATTACGGACAATCCAAATGTCTTGTTAAATGAACAGCGTTTCATTGGGTATCTCCTGCTTTGACTAGTCTGTAAAAAAATCATCTCGCGTCGGGCACGAATCAAATCAGGAGACCTGAGGGTGTCCGGAGGCCCATTTGAGGTGGCCCCGTACCTTCAAGATCGCATGGCCAGGCGCCTCCTCAGGCACATCCCGCGCTTTCCACAACTGTTTACATTATAGGATCATCTTAATAGAATTGTAAATAGGGGGTCCACTCATTTTGCAGGGGGAATCTCCCTAAAAATCTAGGGAAAAACCTGAGATCGGATAGGATATGAGAACCGCCGTGGCACAAATCGGCGGGTGAAGCCGCGTTTAACCCGGCCCGGGTCGAGCATAGATCTACCTGAGCCATTGAATGTCCTTGATCCGTAACTACGCCCCGCACCCGTTGCCAGGGCAAGAGCTGTCCCAAGCCTTAGGAAAAATTCCATAGACATCCTGGGAAAAGCGTCTTACCCTGGCTTTGATGCTGGGCGTTTCCTGGTTACTCCACCTTTTTCCAGGTTTCGTCCGGATCAAATTCTTTCATCATCTTGACGGCCTGGTCGGTGTTCTTCCCCAGGTCCTTCTCGTAAATAACCCCTTGATGATTAACAATTAAACTCATTATTCCGGAGACGCCGTACCTGGCCGGAAAGGCGGCCAGAGCAAACCCCAAGGTCATCTTTCCTTTAACCACGTAATCGTATTTGCCTCCTTCGGCATGCTTGCCCTGGGCACTAATTACCTTGTAGTAATACCCATAATATGGGGCAATCTGAAGCTCGCCTTTCCGTCCGGCGGATTCAAATTTAGCCGCCCTGGCCGCGTACAGGCCGATGGGGCTCTTGGCCTCCCCTTCTTCCGTCTGCCAGTAGAGGCCATCCCGCATATCCGGATCACTGATCAGCTTTCGGGCAAAGGTTAAGACATGATCTCCGGCCAGGTCTTTGCCGGCATATTCCCGTTGAGCCTCGACATAGGCTTTCATGAATTCTATGGTATTCAATTCATTCCGGCCTATCCTGCGCTTAAGTATCTCTTGCTTGCCGGCTTTAGTGTCAAAAAACCAGTCCTTACCCTTCTTGACAATCGGAATCGGGAAAGGCCAATCCTCCGAACCCACATGGAGGACAGCCTGCTCCGCGGTTATCTGTTTAAGCACGTTTTTTTGTTCATAGGACTTAATAAACTTCTCCCGGTCTTCTTTATCCTGCAAGGCGTCCCCCGAGGAGATCAATTCTTCGCCTTCATGACCAAGTATAGCCAATAATTCTTTTTTGTTATAGACCTTAGTCGCCTCGACCACGGCCTTCACCGCCGCTTCCGGGGAGGCGAACGATTTTTGTTGCGGCCCGGCCGCCTGAGCGGAAACACCAAAAGAAAGCATGATGCCGCTGAACAGGAAAGTCATGGCAACAAAGAGAAAGAACGACTTGTTGCGAGTCATTGATTTAAGATGAGCCATATTCATTACTCCATCTGATGGGTTTAAGCATGTCTGACAGTTGTCGTCATCGGAACTTGGAATTACAGATCAAGCCGGCTACCTCCTCATACCGCCATGGGATCCGCCTCCGCCGCTGCGTCCGCCGCTTGAACGTGATCCTATGCCGGAATGTGATGATCCACCGCCGCCAGGTTGACCGCCAAAGCTTGGAGCATAGCCGCCCTTCCCGGCGCTTCCGAAACTGGACTGGCCACGTTGACTGGCCATGCTTTCCTTTTTGCCATTACTTACACCCTGGTAGGCGCTTCCCGTGCTTCTGCCGCCATAGCTCTTGAATTCAGACCGGGTTTGAGCCGCCCTGGAACTTGTCGACCGACCGGAAAAATCACTTTTGGTCCGACTTGTCCCGGTCATTGATCGACCGGACCCGTCATGAGTATATCCTCTAAAATCACGCCGGGCCTGATCCGTTCTCATGCTCCGGGAGGCCTGACCATAGCGCTGGGCCGTACCCGGATCCCGGTAGGCCACACCCCGCCTATGTCCGGGATCGTGATTCCAATGCCCGCCGTGTGGATCTATATGTCCGTAATTATGGATATTATTAAAGTGATAGGTTTTGTTGATGTAAACGTTGACATGGTGGCCGCGCCAACCGAAACCGCACCAGGAGTTTACTGCCGCGCCCACAAAAAATCCAGCCGAAAATCCAATTAAACCGGCGGTTAACACATCGCCCGGCCAGGGATAATAATAGGGCGGATAAGCGGGATACCACCAGGGTCCGTAGGCTACCGCTGGATTATAAACCGGTACATAGACTACCTCGGGTGCGGCCGGTTCAATCCGAACAATCTGGTTGTCCACGATCACCTTTTGTTCCTTGGTCGTATTCAGGGTCCCTGCGGCCTGGGCTCTAACCCGCAAATCCTGGACAGTATCCATCACCTCGCCTTGCTGGGACAAAAACGCATTGCCCAGTTTTGACGTCCAGTCCAGTTTGTCACTCATCATCTGGAGCACCTGAGGAAAATGAACCAACGATTTGATACTGACGTCCCACCCTTTCTCCATCAAGGCGGCATCCAGCTCCGGTCCCTGCAATTGCGGATTTTGAGCTATCCAGCGAGCCGCCTCCACCACTTCCAGTGGATAGGTCGCGGCCATCAGCACCTGGGCCAGCAACGAGTCCGGATACAAAGCGATCGGAGCCAGCATCTGGGCCAGTTCTTCCTTCTTATAAGTCTGCGGAGATGCACCCTGACCCCAGGTGATGACCGGAACTATCAGCATCGCCAACAACATCCCGGTAAGCACCTTCGTCCACACGTAATGTTTTCTCATTAGATCTCCTTTACTGGTTACTTGTTGCCTGTTGCCGTTTACGGGTTGCCGGCCTTGGGTTGAGAAAGAACGGGCAACGGGCAACGGAATTCCCAAAGTCACAACCTATGGCCGTTCAAGACATATTTTAACACTCCTTCTTGCGGCTGATCAGGTTAAGGGCGTTCTGGTAATATATGGCTTGTCTATCTTCCAACGTCAGGTCAAACACCTCCATCAGGCCACGGTAGAGCTGGGGATGGCCGGTGGGATAATCACTGCCGAAAAGGATCCGCTGCGGCGATATATATTCTATGGCCCAGGCCAACACCTGCCACCGGAACGACCCGGTGATGTCCACGTACAAATTAGGCCGATCCAGGTCCCGGAGATGCTTCAATCCCGCGGTCCGGTCAACAAAGGAGCCCCCAGTGGTATGGGCCAGGACGAAATCCACTTCAGGAAATTTTTCAGCCCAAGGCAACACTTTAAGATAAGAAGACATCTCTTTCCATGCCCCGCAATGGACCAGGATCGGGACAGCCAGGTCTTTGGCCAGAGTCACCAAAGGAGCCCAATCAGGGTGATCGAAAGGCACTCGGTCAATGGACGGATGAACCTTGAATCCTCGCACCCAGGTCCGCCGGCTGACGACGAAATCCAGCATCCCCGGCTCCCGGATATTGATCCAGGGAAAAAAATAATATCCGGGCCGGGTTCTTATCTGATTCAGCAAAGCTTCATTCCGGGTGACGGCATCTCCCGGCCCATCGGTAGTGGTCACAGCGGCTCCCATAAGCCCATAACGGGCACAGACCGCATCCAGATCCGCCACGGTAGCGCCAATGTTTTGGAAATCCGGCAGACACCAGACACCTAAGTGCACATGAAAATCAAATACCGGGATAGTGTTCAAGCTCTTTGCCGCCGTTCTTGATATGCTGATACAGGTCCGACCATCTTCCGGCGCACTTCTCCGGTTGATAATTTTCCTTGACCCAATGTGCCGATTTCGCCTTTAAATCATTCATCCTTTCCCGCCGGCTGATAACGTCCTTGATGGCCTGCTCCAAATTTGCCAGGCCGGCCGGGATAACGGGAGCATCGGGGTTTAAGGTATAATCCAGCCCGGTCATGTTGGTGATGACCACCGCCCCGCAGGCCATGGCCTCCAGGCCCATGGGGGTCAGACCGGGATGACCGTAAGAATCGATGAACAAGTCCGACTTAGTCAATTGTTCAAGATACTCCGGCCGAGACAGGTTATCGAGGCAATTCAAGGCCAGATCGGATTTGTTCTTAAGCCGCACAATGATCTTCGAGACTTCCGCCATCTGAGCCTGGTCACCATAACGCGTGGCCGTTGCGATTATGATCCGGCCAACATTCCGCGGCCGGGGCGGTTGCGGCAAATCTTCCAGGTCTACGACCAAAGGAAGGTGAACAAAAGGAACCGGACAAAGACTATAGCCGGGGTCGATCGGCCAGGTCGTCGCCACCAACCCGGAGCGAAAATGCCGAAAGAATATCTTGCCATAGTTATCTTTGAAATATCCTGGCGTATAGGTGATTAAGGCATTGTCGGAACGCAGGTGCTCATCCAACACGAACTTGCCCACCTGAAAATCATGATCGAAAAGATGAATGATATCTGCAGATAACAGGTCGGCAATGATCCGTTCCAGACCTGGGGGGTCCATCTCTCGAAGCACGGTTTCAGAACCATATCCATACAATGGGACGTCATAGGTCATGGATCCGGCGAAGATTCCCTCGAGCCGGTTCAGATACCGGGCCAGTGCTCCAGGCAGGCCATAGTAATTATTCGGCGATATAACGATAACTTTCATCCGACTCCATAGGGTAGACCGGGGTCGCAGTGAAAAAAGCCGTATTTGATCCCGTTATAAAGATTGGAAAAACGGATGGCGGACAATTCTTCATTAAAGTGCCGCCGGATGAAGGCGTAGGACATGTCACCTATTTTATTGATTAAATCTATGTCAGTCAGTAACCGCCGAAGTAACGGCTCCAACGTCTCCTCGGTGATCCGGACTATCGGACAATCAGGAAAATAGCTAAGTACATGAGGGTTTACGCTGGACAGGCCGACATGTCCCATGGCCATGGATTCCACCGAGTTCAGCCCAAAAGTGGGGGTCCCCATTTCATCGTAGGTGATGTGCCCGCGGGCCTTCCGGTTCAGGCAGACCTTATTGGTCACCCCTTCGATCACGTCTACTTCCACTCGGAATTCCTTTTGCAACCGGGCCATTACTTCCAGGAACAGGGCCGTCTTCTTAATCTCACGATTGGTCGGGGCATGGACGACCCGGACGGCATCTCCCTGGTTCAACCGGTCCACCCGGGAAAACGGCGCCGGGTCGAAGAACTGCTGGACATGGTAATAGCGCAAGGGCAAGGGGAAGGCCAACGTCCAGCCATACCCGACCAGGGCCGGGATATTTTTCTTCAAATGCCACAGAAAAAGCCGCTCATGATTTAGCCGGAGATCAGACCCGAAATATTGCATCAAGCAGTTTCGGCCGTTGAGAATCTGATCAAAGTCCAACCCCGGCAGGTTGACGGCCTGACGGCCGATATGGAAAAAATCAGCCTGGGCCACCAGGTCGTAGACTTCTTTCAGGTCTGAGAGGAGCGGGCGACCCTGTTGATCCTGCAGGATGATGTCGCGGTCATATTGAAGAAAGTCATCTTGAAAAATGACGCACCGGGCTTTATGGGGAGTATGTGCGTTCAAGGCCCGCATCAATTTGGTCAACTGACCGGCAATGTTGAAATCGGAATAGATCAGGACGTTAAATCCGGTTTTCTTGGGCCGGTCTTCCGGAGCCACATGCTTGAGAAATAGATCGGCCGCGGCGGCGTCAGGACTAGCCGCTGTTTTGTCCGGCGCGGGTCCGGCTCCTCCCGGTTCCACTTTGGGGACACTCACACCCTCAATTTTTATCAGTTCCCGGTGAATTTCCGTCTGGTCAGGATTAACGCCCAGGGACTTCCGCCAGACCTCGACCGCCTTAGCTTGATCTCCCGATTTAAGGTAGACCTGGCCCAGCAGGTTGAGCACGGCCGGGTCTGCCACGCCCCCCTGGCAAGCCTTAGTCAGCAACTCCAGGGCATCGTTGTCCCGGCCCGTCCGTTGATATAACAGGCCAAGGTTCAATATAGATTCAGCATGACCGGGATGGATTTCCAGGGCTCGCGACCAGACCGTTTCGGCCGCATCCCACATTTCCTTTCTTCCATAACAAACGCCCAATTGATAAAGGATCTCCGCAGATTCCTTGTCCAGCCGGGCCGCCTTAGTCAGATAGGTCAGGGCCAGATCGATCTTGTTCGTGTCCAGAGACAGCCGCCCCAGCCCGAGAAGGACTCCCGGATGCCCCGGCTCGATCTCCAACGCTTTGGCATAATAAGTATTGGCTTGAACCCGTTGCCCAGACTTGAGATATTCGTCTCCAATCCGGCAGGCCGTATCAGCGTCCGGTTGAGCCTCAAATCGGCCGGTGAGTTCTTTCAGTTCATCCATGGGGCGTCATCTCAAATGAGGTCAAGGAATTAAATTGAAGCTCTGAACACGGCATCCAGATCCACGGCCAATCCAGGCAAGGTGGCCACTTCTTGATATCCGCGCCCTTCCCGCGTAATCGGGGGGCCGTATTGCCCATTCTCACCCAATAAACGGATAATCAGGGTGTTATCCGATGGCCGGATGATCCAGTATTCCTTGACTCCCTTTTTCTCATACAAAGCCGTTTTGGTGATCTGGTCTTTTGAGGCGGAGGAAGGAGAAATGATCTCCACCACAAAGTCAGGCGCACCCCGGGACCCACGGGCATCGATTTTTGACCGATTACAGATGACCGCAATATCGGGTTGGACCACCGTCTTGATCCTAAGGTCATCCTCATCGCCCTCAGGCAGCCGGACGTCAAAGGGAGCGACATACACAACACATGCCCGGCCAACCAAAAAATTGGCGATCTGTCTAGCCAACTCCACCAACATCTGTTGATGCTGCGGAGACGGCGCCGGGGTCATATCAAAAGCCTGACCCTCGATCAACTCCCACCGTTCATCTTCCGGCCATTCTAGATAGTCGGCGTAAGTGAACGATCGGTTACAATCCAGCGTTGATTTCATGAAAATAACCTCCCGGTTGAAGACGGGCTGAAAACAAATTCAGACACCTTGATCCAGCAGCCGTGAAATCAGACGAACAGCCGCCACCGAGTCGTTGGCGTACCCATCGGCTTCTATTTTATTGGTGAAAGATTCATTGACCAGGGGGCCGCCCAGGACGATCTTGGCGGTTAGATTACGGCGACGGACCTCCTGGACCACGCCGGCCATTTCCATCATGGTCGTGGTCATCAAAGCCGACAGACCGATGATATCGGCTCGAACCTTTTCAGCTTCGTCCACGATCTTGCCGGTGGCCACATCCTTGCCCAGGTCGATGACCTTAAAGCCGTGATTACGCAGCATCAAGGCCAGGATGTTTTTGCCGATATCATGGATGTCGCCCTTAACCGAGGCCAGGACCACCACCCCTTTGGCGCTCTGGGCCTTCCGCTCCAACATGGGCTGGAGCCGTTCACAGGCGGCCTCCATGGCCTGGGACGAGGTGATCAACTGGGGCAGAAAATACTCACCCCGGTCAAAGAGTTCGCCCACCTGATTGATGGCCGGAATAAGGACCCGGTCGAGCAATTCAAAAGCCTCCCGGCCGTCGGCCAGGGCCGTATCGACCAAGCGGAGGATGCCCTGACGATCACCATCCAGGACAGCCTGGGTGAGCCGCCCGGTCACATCCCGGTCGACTTCAACCGGTTTCATCTTCTCCCCGGATTTCGTCCCGGTCAGACCCTCATGCTTTAGCAACTCAATATAGGCGAAGCCACGTCTATCCCGCCCGGTCAGGACGTCACAGGCCGCTCTAACGGCCGCCAACATCTGGGAATTGGGATTGATATTGACCAGACTGATTCCGGCCTGGGCGCACATGGCCAGGAACGCGGCATCCAGCACGTCCCGGCTGGGTAATCCAAAGGATACATTACTCAATCCGACCATGGCCAACAGACCCATCTCCATGACCACCCGCCGGACGACCTCAAGCGTCACTGCGGGAGCCTCGGGCGAGGCGCTGACCGTCATGACCAGGGCGTCAACGACCGCCGCGTCCGATTTCAACCCCAACTCGGCGGCAGATTTGATCACGTCTCTGACCAGGCTTATCCGTTTCCGGGCCGTTTCCGGGACGCCCTCCGAAGATAGGGGCAGGATAACGAACATTGCTCCGTAACGCTTAGCAATTTTTAATAACCTGGTTTTCTTTTCAGGTTCCGCTGAGATGGAATTGATCAACGCCCGGCCGGGAAAGACCCTCACCCCGGCTTCAATCACCTCGGGGTTAAACGAATCAATGGCCAGCGGCAAGTCAACCACCGTGGTCAATTCAGTCACCACCCCGGCCATGAGCTTCTTCTCATCAATCATCGGCAGGCTGACATTAACGTCCAGGATATCCGCTCCAGCCTGGGCCTGGAGCCGGGCCAGCCGCCGCACCTCGTCCATCTTCCCGGCCGCCAGTTCCTCTTTCATCTGCTTTTTCCCGGACGGATTGATCCGGTCGCCAATCATGGCCAGGGGCCGGTCCGATCCCAAAAAGACGGTTTTGGTCCGGGAGGTCAGGGCCGAAACCAGTTTACCTCTGACTTTTACGGCCTCAGCCGTGGCATAGACGTCTTTGATCTTTTTGATAAATGTTGGGTTAGTCCCGCAACACCCGCCCAGCGCCGCCGCCCCGGCCTTCAGAAACTCCGGCACAAACGGGGCAAATTCCTCTGCGGATAACCGGAACACAGTCCGGCCGTCAATGAGTTCCGGCAACCCGGCATTGGGTTTGGCGAACAATGGGACACGGGCGTATGGATACATGGCCTTCACGGCCTGCAGCATTTCCTCGGGGCCGGAGCTACAATTCACGCCGACCAGGTGTGCCCCCATGGATTGCAAAGTAATCAGGGCGGTTACCGGATCAGTCCCGGTCAGGGTCCGCCCCTTTTGATAGGTCATGGACACGGCTATCGGGACGTCGCCCACTTCTTTGGCCGCGAGCAGGGCGGCTCTGGCTTCTTGAATGTCCACCATGGTCTCAATGACGACGGCCTGGGCCCCGGCCGCCACCTGGGCCTGAATTTGCTCGATATAGACATCCACAGCCTGATCAAAAGACAGCGGCCCCACCGGTTCAAGAAGCATTCCGGTCGGCCCCACGTCTCCGGCGACCAGCGCCAGGCCGTTTGCCGCGGCCAGGGCCAGTTCCACCGCCGCCTGGTTGATTTCCACGACCCGGTTCTCCAGGCCGTATTCCTTAAGCTTGATTCGGTTGGCCCCGAAAGTGAAGGCATACACCAGGTCCGACCCGGCCGCGACATACTCGGCATGAACGATCTTCAGGTCCTCAGGGTGCTCCACCGCCCAAAGTTCCGGGGAAACCCCCGGCGGTAATCCCCGTTGCTGAAGCAAAGTGCCCGTAGCCCCATCGAGTACCAGCGGCCGCCGTTTGATCAGTTGCAGCAAAGAATGTTTTTTCATCTTCCTATCCAATCAGATATCGAAAAGTTGAGCATAAGATTTATTTGGGGATGTTTGTACGATGAGATTAAGGTATCAAGACAAGTCGCAGGCCGGTGTACCGTTTTCCGGCGGGCTGCCCACCCCGCTCGGTACAACGCAAATTCCAATCCACGTCGCCGCTGCTTCCACCGCGACGGACATGGCCGGGGCCTCCTTCTTTATTCAGCGGATTTTTCGGCTGACTGTCTTCATAGGCGTCGGCGCTGTAGAGATCTTGACACCATTCCCAGACATTGCCGCTCATGTCATATAAACCCAGGCTATTGGGTTCCTTTTTCCCTACAGGTTGGGTTAACCCGCGGCTATTGCCCAGATACCAGCCAAATCGGTCCACCTGGTCGCCTCCGGCATACTTTTCCGCTTTACCGCCGCTACGGCAGGCATACTCCCACTCAGCTTCCGTGGGCAGCCGGTATTTACGGCCTCCGCCCGACATCGCGTTCAATTTCCGGACAAACTCCTCGGCTTCGGTCCAGTCCACATTTTCGACCGGATAATCATCGCCTTTCTTAAATTCGGAGGGATTATATCCCATTACTTGTTTCCACTGGCCTTGTGTAACTTCGTGCCGGGCCAACCAAAATTCACTCAGGCAGACTTGGTGAACCGGCTGCTCATCCAAGGCAGCCCAATTAACCGAGCCCATTTGATAACAGCCGGCCGGCAACAGGACAAACTCCAGGCCCAAGATATCCCCCCAAACATTCCGTCTCCCGTCTTTAACTATAACCGGGCCCTCAGGCAAATTTGAGGCGGCGGCCTTGGGGGCCGGCTTAGGATTGGGATCTGTGGCCTCAAAATCAATCCAGGGGCCGTACAGAGGGACCTCCAGGCAGTTCATGCCCGCTTCCGGCAACCCTGATTTGGTTACCTCTTTCACACTGCGGATGTGTAAGACAGTGGTCGTCCTCGTCTCCAGGACCTTAAAAGTCAGCTTGAAGGTAGTTCGGCCCTTTTCAAAGGAACCTGTGATCAGGATGTCGGCCTTCTTGAGGAATCGGGCTTCATCGGAGTCGGGACCGGTTGTTTTACCTTCCGCCTTCCCCAGTCCCAGATCACGACTGGTCACTATTGTGCAATCGATTCCATAAAACTTTTTCAAGCCGGCCAGCTCGGCGACTATCCGCTCAGTCAGGAAAGTTGCCAGGGCCTGACAATTCGAACTTACCTTTTCCTCGTTTACCGGGCCAAAGCCTCCGACCGCGATCTTTTTTCCCTTTAGCTTACCGGCGTAGTCCAGCGAGGTGAAAATATATTCCATTGTCGGCCCCATAGCCGCACTCAGCGTCACCGCCTTGTCTGGAGTAGGCTCTGCGGCCGGCAGGGGTTGGGAAACCAAGAGGCCCAAGCCCAAACACATTGCCAAAATTATATATTTAATCATCATAGTAATCCGATACCAAGACAACGTATTTTTATTAGGGAGCGAAGAAGAACAGTTGTGACCATTAGAGGTATAATTACGCCGAATTTCACGTTTAATCAAGAAAATTCTTCGCCGCCGAAGAGGTCGCTTGATTAGTATCATGCTGAAAATATAGCATGTTCACCTCTGGGCCGGAACCCCAAACCGACCTTTCAAGGGATAGACCTGACCGGCCAGAGCGTCAAAAGCCCAGGCCGTCAACTGTAACTCTCCGGAAGGTAAATCATTTGACGAAAACCGGCCGGACCAATAACCCACCTTGTCGGGCCGGAGCGAGGCCACGCTGATCTCCCCTGCCCGTTTCTTGAACGGGCCGACAACATAGTCGAAGGCCAGCGGTCGGCCGCCCGGAGTCTGATAGGCCAAGATGACGGCATCGGCTTGTTCATTCCTGGAGGGCAAGATAGCCCAACCAGCGGCCTGGAATGTCGGTCCATTCACCGGCCCGGCCAGACTCAACTCTCCTAAGGTAGCGTCCCCGGCGGCTCCGGACAGAGACTCCATGTCCCTTGTTCCGACCAACGGCACCTCCAACAACCCGGCCTGTTTCAAGGCTAAGGCCATATCCCGGACAAACCGCCCGTTCGGATAGGCCGTGGTCAAATCACCGTGAGGGAGGATCTGCATCAAGGCCACGCCAGCCCTAACCCGCAGGAGTTTTGACCTAAAGTCACCCATCGTTTTGACCGCCTCCACGTTGTTGATCAAGTGCAGCAAGACCAGACCGGCCACCATCATGGTCATTCCGACTCTCATTTTGCCAGGCGAGACCAGTCGTCGACGTTGCCAACTCGGGGACAGGATGGCCACCAGAAAAACGAGCCCCACCGGAAGATACAAAGAAAAGGAGGTGTATCGGCAGGACAGAGCCTGCTCCGGACCAAAACCAACCCGGCCCAGGGTGATTGCCGCTGCCGAGGCCAGGGCATATCCGGTCAGGGCCAGCCAGGGGGCGCATCGCCGCCAAAGTGTGCTCTCTTGAGCCGAGATCAATTCATACCAGACCATTCCCAGCAGAATCAACAACAGCCCCCCGATGATGTTCGACACCAGGAATGAATTGCCGCTGATGTTGGCCCCCAATGATGCACCCAGGAAAGCCAAAAAATAGGTGACCGCCTGAATCGGATGGCGCCAGGCCGCGTCCAGGCCGGGGTGGTGCCCCAGTTGCTGATATCCCCAAAAATACAAAATCAGATTGGCGGCCAGACCCATCAGATAGACCACCGGCCAAATCCCGGCCCGATTCTTCAGGCCGGTTCCGGTCAGGATAAGCACCGGCAGGATCAGCACCCAGCAAACCATCCCGTTAGCATAGGAGTAGGTGGCCACGGTGGCGATGACCAGACACGCCAAATACTTGACCGCAACCGGCTTATCGGCATAACAGACGACCAGTCCGGCCACAAGACAGGCCGCCGGGGTCAACATGACCATTTCTATTCCCCACAACCAGTTTTGACTCTGGACGGGAGAAAAGATAAGCAGGTTGGCCAGGCAGGCGAGCCACAAGACGGTGCCGGTGTCTCTGGTTACCGTGGCTCGGCCCAGGCGGTAGACCCCCCAGGACACCAGACAGGCCAGGACAAAGGTCAAGATGGTCTCATAGCGCACGTCCCATTGGGTCAGCCGGGCCAGCCCCCAAAAAACCAGGCGGGGAAAAACTATCCGGCTTTCATTGTGCTGGCGCCACAGATCCCATCCGGTGACTTGTCCGGACACGGCCTTCAGGATGAATGCGCCGATATCCCACTGATCCCAAAAGGGAATGTTGACCACATTCAGCCAAATCAACAGAGCCGTAACCACCCCCGGCAACGTGAATAAGGCATACCCATATTGAATCTTCTTTCTATTGTTCATAGTCGTCTTTAACAGCCTAAAAGTTACATTGAGGTTGGAAATTTAAAAAGGGCATCGAAGGGTCAAAGTTCAAACCTAAAATCTTTGTCTTAAAATCTATAGCATTACGGCTCAAAGGTCAACTTCAACTTAAAACGATCTCCTGGTAATAGCATGGATAGACTTAAGATAACCAGCCGGATCGACTCTCTCCTGTTTGTCTAGGTCAAAAATGGCATTTATTCTCTTGAAAGAATGACCGCCCTTAGTGTATATTTGACTCTACACTCCGGAAGGAAGCAAAACGAGGAAGACATGGAGAATGCCGAAGAGAGCGCAAAGATTTTCTTTTGTCTTCTCCTAATTCTCCTGGTGCCTCACGTCTTCTTTTTCTATCCGCATTCTCTGCTTTATTCTTTTTATATGGCGAAACGAAGCAAGGTTTCAATTTCGGGCGATTATGTCCATCGGACGACTGTACAGGAGGTCGGTGATCTTCATGGCACCAAATATTGATAATCTAGGCCGGGCCATAACCTACTTGCGGTTATCGGTAACCGACAGGTGCAATCTGAGGTGCATCTATTGTATGCCGGCCTCGGGCGTACCTAAACGTCATCACCAAGACATCCTGACCTTCGAAGAGTTGTTGCGGGTGGCCAGAGTGGCAGCCGGTTCGGGCATCCGGAAGATCCGAGTGACCGGCGGGGAACCCCTGGTTCGGCGAGGTATCATCGACCTGATCAGCCGGCTGAACCAGATCCCTGGGATAGAAGAAATCACCTTGACCACTAATGGACTGCTGTTGGCTCAGGCCGCGGCCGACTTGAAAGCCGCCGGCATCTCCAGGATCAACATAAGTCTGGACAGTCTGAATCCGGTAAACCTGCACCGTATTACCCGGGCCGATGTCTTCCGTCGGGTCTGGGCCGGGATAGAAGCGGCTGACCAAGTGGGTTTTTCACCTATTAAAATCAACGTGGTGGCCTTGAGAGGCATCAACGACCGAGAAATTTTGGACTTCGCCCGATTGGCCAGGGAACGTCCCTTTCAAATCCGGTTCATCGAATTGATGCCCAGCGCCGAAAACGCGGGTTGGGCCCGAGACAGGTTGATCACCATCGACGAAATTAAAGACCTGATTGAAACCACCGACCCATTGATCCCGATTGAGCGTGAAGTTACCTCCGGCCCGGCTCTCCGGTACCGTCAGTCCGGGGCAAAAGGTGAAATCGGACTGATCGGCCCGGTCAGCCGTCATTTTTGCCCCACCTGCAATCGGCTTCGTCTGAC
>JADFXY010000004.1:0-14060 GCA_015233355.1 Deltaproteobacteria bacterium
GGGTTAAATACTATAGGCCGAAAAAACCAAGACCTTCACAGCCAAGAATGACAAAGAAACCAAGAAACAAATGGTGCACAGCAAGATCGGCGCCACCCCAACGCGCTTAATTCAACAGCATTGGGGCGCTGCCCTGAGCTAACCTAGAGCGCTCCGTTGGGGCTTATTCGGAATGGGCTATTTTTAAAAAGTTGGCACGATTGTTCGAACGCTTAAGTCAATGACATTGGGTTGCTGGTTACCCGTTGCATATTACTCGTTGCTGGTTACTCGTTGTTAGTACGGATAGTTGACGGCTTACCGTCCGCAACCGAATTAATGGAAAAAGCAATCTGTGAGTAGCCGGTTAGGAACCCCAGACCGAGATATCCCCGTGATTATTCATGATTACGATAGAATGAGTCTCCTGCGTCATCAGAGTCAATAAGACTTGCTCATCCAACAAGATGAACCAGCAACAGGTAACGAGCAACCAGCAACCAGTTACGTCCGCAGCGGCAACTCAATCACGAACTTGGCCCCGTGGGGTTCATTCTCATGGACGCGGACAAACCCATTATGGTCCGAAATAATGGCATTGACGATGGTCAGACCCAATCCTGTCCCGCTTTTCTTGGTGGAAAAATACGGCTCAAAGACCTTGTTCCGATCAGTCGCCGGGATGCCGGGACCATTATCGGCGATCTCCACCCGGGCCATGGACAGGACGGGATCATATTCCGCCCGGACGGTTATTTCGCCACCGGGCCCGACCGCGGCCACTGCATTGTCTAAGATGTTTATCAAGGCGCGTTTAATCTGATCCCAATCCAGATTGAACATCGGAATTTCTGATTCCACATCCAGCGAAAACTTAATTTGGTCCGGTGATTCCTGATACATCAAAAATGTTTCTTTAATCAAGGCCACCAGATCGTTAGGCGTCGGATTGACGGACGGCATCCTGGCAAATTTGGAAAACTCATTGACTAGATGCCGTAATTCCTCCACCTGGTTGATGATCATCCGGGTGCATTCGTTGAAAATCTTTCCGTCCTCACCAAACCGGTCGCCGTACTTCTTCTGCAGCCGCTGGGCCGATAATTTAATGGGAGTTAAAGGATTCTTGACCTCGTGGGCGATCCGGCGGGCGACTTCCCGCCAGGCGACCATACGTTGGACCTTTTCGATATGGGTCATGTCGTCAAAAACCAGGACCATGCCTAGATTTCTATCTTCTTCGTCTTTTAACATGGTCAAATGAACCAGGAGGGTCAAGACCCCCTGGGAGATATTCACCCGAACTTGACGCTCCAGGAATCCCTCGGCCATCAGCTTAGCTCCGACACTGAGTTCGGCCACCGTTTCGGCAAATTCCTTCGGCAGCACTTTGGTGTAGATTTGATTTAAGACTTTCTCCGATTTCAGGTTGAGCATTTGACCGGCCGACTTGTTGATGGTCGTGATTTTCCCGTTGTCGTCCATGGAGATGACCCCGGCCGCGGCATTATTCAAAATGATTTCAGTATATCGACGGCGCTGTTCAATCTCGTCATTAATTCGGACCAGCTCCTTATTGGTGGCTTCCAGGGCTGACTTGCTTTGCTTCAAGTCTCCGGTCATCTTGTTGAAAGATTCAATCAAAGTGCTCAGCTCATCCTCGGAAGAGGAGGCCGTAATATAGACATCATAGTCTCCTTCGGCGATACGTTTGGTCCCCTCAGCCAGTTCTTTGATGGGTTCGGTCAGACCTTTGGCCAGATAGAAACCGAACCAGGTGGCCGAAAAAACGATCAAGAGAGAGATGATGGATAGAATCATGTAATATGTTGTTTTAAAAGGCTTCTTTAGCATACTCAACTGCCGGTAATCTGCCACGCCTTGGGCGATGGATTTCATTTTCGACAACTGGCGATGATCGATCAGACAACCGGCCACCAGGACAAACAGGACGTGGCTTTGTCCGGCGGAATCTTTTCGCACCACCGGCACCACCGCTCGTAATAAGTCGCCCTGCGCCGTGGCTTGGGATAAGGACAGGTTCCCCATATCCTTACCGGCCTTGGTCACATCCCCCTTGGCGATGGGAACAAAAGTGCCTTCGCCGGACGCGGCCATCAAGTGGCCGTCAGACGAATAGATGGAAATGGCGGTCAACTCGAACGAATTACGTTTAGCTTGAAGATATGACGCCAACAAATCCAGATTTTGAGCCAAGATATCGACATCGGTCAAAATGGCCCGAGATATTTCGATGCCGGCTTTTTCGGCCCGGGCCGACTCCGAGGCGTAAAAAGACTTGGATAATTCCAAGGAATAGTTCAGAGATGTTTCGACCTGGCTGCTGAACCAGAATTCGATGCCGGAGGCAATAAACTGAATTGACACAAAAAGCAGTAGAATGGTGGGCAACAAAGAGAGACCGATAAACACTACGGCCAGTTTAGTCCGGAGGTTCACCCCGGGGATACGGTGCCTGCGGTCCATCATTAATTTGAATACATTCCGCAGCACCAGGAAGATGAGCAGCAAGAGCAGCAGGGTATTGATATTGATCAAGGCAAAGAGGATAATCCCATTGTTGGCCTGTAATACCGGGCCTAAATCAGAGACCCGCGTTTCCAGATAGAGGAGAACGGCCAGGACCAGGCAGGATGCGACAATTATAAATTTTTCCCGTTTCCGCCGGCTATATTCACGAGTTATCATCTCTTGACGTTGGAATGTCGCCACATCGGTGGCCGGCGTTCTTTTCTTCTTCTTCATAATGCCTCGGTTCTATCCCAATGCTGTTGAATTAAGCTGCGGCTTAACCATCTTCGGATGTGATAAGATTCCTCACATTCGTTCGGAATGACAAATTTATGGCGTCATTCCAGGTGGTCCACTTCCCTGTCATTTCGAGCGAAGCGAGAAATCTTAACGTCGCACCCTTAATTCAACAACATTGGGGCGCTGCCCTGGGCTAACCTAGAGCGCCCCGTTGGGGCTTATTCGGAATGGACCATTTTAAACCTGACCATTCTGCTGACACGTAACCTGTCGTATTTCCCAGGGCGCTGCCCTGGGCTAACATAGAGCGCCCCGTTGGGGCTTATTCGGAATGGACCATTTTAAAGAAGTTAGCACGATTGTTCGTCGCTTAACTTAATTACATTAACCCGTAACACGTAACACGCAACCCGAAAAAAATATATTAACCCGACCGGGGCTTGACAACGGCTTCGTGACCAGGTAATAGAAACTACTTGCATCTGGTTATATAAATGATTATACTACGCTGCACAATGTAATCAGAACGTTTTTTAAAGGACCAAAATCTTTTCGGAGGATACATTCATGTTGGACCTAAAGGCACGTATCCTGATCGTAGATGACTTTTCTACCATGCGGAGAATCATCAGAAATCTGCTCCGACAACTCGGATATAACAATATCGAGGAGGCGGACGACGGCGCCGTGGCCCTGCCCATGCTCAAGGCGAAGAAGTTCGACTTTATCATCAGCGATTGGAATATGCCTCAAATGAGCGGTCTGGAGCTACTTCAAAATGTAAGGGCTGACGAAACCCTTAAAGATGTACCATTCCTCATGGTCACGGCCGAGGCTCTTAAAGAGAATATCATCAAAGCCGTCCAAGCCGGGGTAAGTAACTATATCGTCAAGCCTTTTACGGCAGATACCCTAAAAGAAAAAATTACGGCCATCTTTCCATAGGAATCATTATGAACCTGGATTCGGCCAAACTAATCGCCTTATTCGAAGATGAGGACCCCAACGTCAAGAGGGCCGTGGCCTTAGCTGCCGGGCTTTTGCCGGAGACAGAGGACGCGATCAACCCGCTGATTAAGCTTCTCCTTGACAAGTCATGGCAAGTGAGAGAAGCGGCCGCGATTTCTTTGGGACGGCTCAAGGCGACCAAGGCTGTGCCATATCTAAAGAAGCTCTTAGCCGGCGATGTGTCCAAATTTAACCTTAAGCTGATCCTGGACAGTCTGATCAAACAAGAGGGCAAGGCCCCGGCCAAAGGAGACGCGTTAGCCTCAGCCTCCGGACGGGGCGAGGAGAAATGGGAAGTCCGTCGGGCCCTGGCTAAGGCACTGAGTGACATTGATCATTCCATCGCGGCCGAGCCCCTTTTGAATTCGCTAAAAAGTCCCAACGTAAACGTCAGAATCGCCTCTATCTTGGGCCTGGCCAACATCGAATGCGAAGAAGCGGTAGGCACTCTGTTGGAGATACTAACGGAAGATGACTGGCAAATAAAAAAAGCGGCCATCGTCGCCTTGGGCCGGATCAAGGCCAGGGCTGCCGTGCAACCGCTGATACAATTGCTGACGGATAAAAAATGGCAGATCAGGATGGAGGTGGTGATTGCCTTAAACCACATCAAGGCAGAAGAATCCTTTGACGTCCTGGTCAAAATGCTTGAAGATGAAAAAGTGGAAGTCCGAAAGACTGCGGCTACGGCAATCGGGAATACTCTGTTGGAAAAGGCTATTCCTCATCTTCTGGAAACTTTGAAGGACGGCGAATGGCCGGTCAGGTTGGCTGCGGTAAAGGGTCTGGGCGGGATTAGGAGCGACAAGACTCTCATGCCTTTAGCCGCGATGCTTTACGATCCGGATGTGGAAGTCCGGCATGCGGCGGCCTTGAATTATGTTAACACCCATTTCCAGTCGCTCAGAACGAAAATGTCGGCTTAGTCCGCTCGAGTGACGCCTATCCGGCAAACGGCTTCCCTGGAACCGGAAAAGACACCGGCTCCGATCTGCCTCATCAATGTCAAAATTATATCACAAGACCAAAACTGAAGTGGCGGGATACTATATTAATACCGACACGAACCATCAAGTCCTCTAGTTGTATCCCCGGTCGGGTGGATAGTTGTCCCCACAGCCAACGTGACACTCTTCCATAAAATCAGGTGATCGCAGCTCAGCTTGTCCCTCAGCAATAAATAATACAAACGGAATGTCATCTAAGGTCTTAGCGGTTCATGGACACGGACAAAAAAACGCTCTTCCTGGTGGTCGACGATATGTCCAACATGCGCCGCACCATCAAGAATATGCTCAGATACTTAGGCTATCCTAATATCGTGGAGGCCGATAACGGCGAGAAGGCCTGGAGTATCCTACAGTCGGATAAAATCGACTGCATCATTTGTGACTTGATCATGCCGGTGATGAACGGGATGGAGGTGCTTCGGCGGGTCAAGGAAAATCCCCAAACAAAAGATATCCCCTTTTTAATGGTCACCGCTGAAATAGCAGAAGAAGCAATTGCTGAAGCGGCCGAATTCGAGGTTGACGGCTACATAGTGAAACCTTTTGTGGCTAAGACTCTGGAAGACAAAATAATCAAGGCCTTAGCGCGGAAAAATGCGTCTTCGCCTCTTGATCTCCACCTTAACGCAGGCATGAAACATCTGGCTTCCGGTGACCATATGAAAGCACTGGCCGAATTAGATGCCGCCAGAAGAATAGATCCTAAGAATCCCCGAGTCTACCATGCCATCGGCCAAGTCTACTCTATCAGAACCAGATATGCCGCAGCAGAAAAAGCTTTTCAAAAAGCCTTGGCGGTGGCGCCCCAATTCATCAAGGCTTATACCTCGCTAGCCGACATGTATCAAAGACTGGGGCAATGGTCAAAGGCGGCAGCAGCCATTGCTTCGGCTATCCACATATCCCCACGTAACGCCGATAGACATATGGCTTATGGCCAGGCACTACTTAGAGACGGCCGGACTGAGGAAGCCATCTCAGCTCTTAATGAAGCCAGGAAACTTGACCCATTGAATCCGGCCCGCCAAAAAGAAATCGGCGAGGCCTTTCTAGCCGCCGGTATGGACGATGACGCCACCAAGGCGTTTCAGGAAGTCCTGAATATGGCCCCGCAGGATATCAACACCTATAACCTGCTGGGGATTGTGCTGAGAAAACAATCACGCTACCATGAAGCGATTTCCGCCTACCAGCGCGCCATCGAACACGCCCCGGACGATGAGAATCTCCATTTCAACCTGGGACGGGCGTTTCTAGAGGCCAATAACAAAGACCTGGCTATCCAGGAGTTCGAAAAGGCCCTCGAAATATCCCCTAATTTTGAGGTGGCAAAAAGAATGCTGGATAAGTTATTGAATAGCCAATAAGAATTAACGCCGGGTGGTGGTTATGGCAGATAAGAACGCCGCAGAAAAAAGTGAAAGCCTTGAAAATGTTCTCTTTGACGAAGAACTCGGCGATGATGAACTTTCCAGGCTGGAAACTGAGGTTGAGAACGAGCTAAAGAAGAAGCAGGGGAAAGAACGCAAAAAGGCCGAATTAGACAAAATCGACATAAAATTTGAGGAGGAGGCGCCACCACCGGAACCCGAACCGGAACCCGAGCCGGAACCTGTTGTAGAAGAAGAAGTAAGAGGCGAATCGCTTCTGACCAAGGTGATGAGGGCCTGGAAACTGCTGGCCATTGCTGTGGTGGCCCTGACGCTGGCTATGTCCGCTGGGATTTTCATCTATGCCAAGATTACCTCGGCTCCGCCACCTCCGGCCGCACCACCTCCTATGAAGCCAAAGCCTAAACCGGTTCCCATCAACTATAGAGAATACCCCTTAAAATTCTTTTTGGTCCAGCTTCAAGGAGAAAACAACCAGACTGTTTTTTTAAAGGTGGTCTTGGGACTGAACATGGATAGCCGTATGGCCAATTTGGTCAATGAAAAAAACGAAGAAATCCGGCAGACCATATATAATATTTTAAGTGAGATAAAGTATTCCGAGGATAAACCCATCGCCATGGTCACCACGCTTGAGCCGAAGATGATTGATCAGTTGATGGAGGTACTCGATGGAGTTGACGTACATGATATTGTATTCGAAGATATATCCATTGTCCCAGATGCCAATAACCCCAACGATAATACCACATAGGTCGGCATAGGGCCCATCGTGGCGGGGGGGCGGTAACTGATCTTTCCGGCGGCACGTCTGGTCTGGAAGACTCCTTATCCTACGGGATTCAACGATAGGCCGAAATGAATCGGGAGAATTTGAACAACCAGGAGATGTTATGAAAGCTGAGCATATAAACCCATTCCTTAATGCCACTGTTTCCGTCATGTCAACTATGGCCATGATTACTCCCAAGCCGTTAAAACCTTACTTAAAAAAAGACGAATCGGCCGCCGGGGACATCAGCGGAATCATTGGCATTACCGGAAATCAAGCTATTGGCTCCATTGCCGTTAGTTTCGCTGAAAAATGTATCCTAAAAATCGTCTCGAACATGTTGGGGGAACCCTTCACCGAGATGAATCATGAAGTCCGGGACGCGGTCGGCGAGATCACCAATATGATATCGGGATTGGCCAGAAAAGAATTAGCCGAGATGGGGGTAACCCTGGAAGCCGCCATCCCCACCGTCGTCTCAGGTAAAAACCATCAAATTAAACACATGATTAATGGCCCCAGCATCGTCATCCCTTTCCAAACCGATGATGGTCCTTTTTCTGTGGATGTTTGTCTCCAAGAGATTTAGGCCACAGGATATGTGATATTGGTCCGGCGCTGAAAGCCGGCATGTTAGAAAAAGCAAGCCACACAGGCCCCAGATAGAAGAAAGTGGTTATGCTTGTTAACCCGTGTGCTTTACGGTAAAGCAGAGGTCCGCATGGCCTTCCAACCTGTCTCTGAATTAGACCTCATAAAGGTAATTGTTTTTGACTGTGACGGTGTAATGTTTGACTCCAAACACGCCAACGAAACCTTTTACAATCATATCCTGGTCCATTTTAGCCGCCCTCCCATGACTTCGGAGGAAATAGAATTTGTTCATCAGAATACGGGTATCGAGAGCGTCGCCCATATCTTCCGGTCCTATCCCGAAAAAAATGCCGCCCTGGAATTCCTGAAGACTTTCAGTTTCGAGCCGTTTCTTCCCCTGATGAAGGTTGAGCCGGGTTTAATTGACTTTCTCAAATTCTTAAGGCCCACCTACCATACAGCCATTGCCACCAACCGCAGTTATACCATGCCCGGCCTGCTCCGGGCTGCCGGAATGACTGAATACTTCGATCTGGTCATCACTTGCCTGGACGTAAGCCGTCCGAAACCATACCCTGATGAGCTGATCCGCATACTGGAGTATTTCGATGTCGCGGCCAACCAGATGCTCTACTTTGGCGATTCCAAGGTGGACGAGTTGACTGCCAACCAGGTGGGAGTGCCTCTTATTGCCTATAAAAACGATAAGTTGGATGCCTTTATGCACGTCTCCGACTTTGACCGGGTCAAGCAATTTCTGTCTGGCGAGAGGTCAAAAAAATATCGGGTCATGGCCTCCGGATGACCTTGCTCGAGGCATTGCCGGCCGATGCCGGGAGCCTGTGGAAATAAATCAAAATGAATAACCCGAGACCATTCACACCAAACCAAAACCGGGCAACCTTTGTCGCGTTCGAAGGTATTGACGGCTCCGGCAAGACTACTCAAGCCCACATGCTCAAGGACCATCTTTCCAATCGCGGTATTGAGGTGGTGTTGACTTGTGAGCCGACCAGCGGCCCGATCGGCCGGGCTATCCGCCAGGCGGCCGTCTCCCCTGACCCGATGTCTCCTGAAGAAGAAACCGACTTGTTCATCCAGGATAGAGCAGATCATGTGAAAAATCTCATCCTACCCGCCTTGAGACTTAAACAAGTTGTGATTACAGACCGATATTACCTCTCGACCATGGCCTACCAGGGGGCCCGGGGCCTGGAACCCGCGGCCATCCGCACAAAAAATGAATTGTTCGCGCCCAGCCCGGATCTGACTCTGCTCATAGACATTCCCCCTGCCATTGCCCTGCAACGAATTCAGGCTCGAGGACGCCATCTAGAAAAATTCGAGATGCTCGACTTTCTTATTCGGGTCCGGGATATCTACCTGACTCAATTGACTCTCGGCTTTCCCGGGCTGGTGTTGATCGATGGCCGGCAGGAGCCTGCCGTAATCCACCAGCAGGTGACAAATTTAGTGGAACGACTGTTTGGGCCAGGCGAGCGCAGTGACTAAAGAAGCCTCGGGTTGCGTGTTACTGATTGCCGGCTGAAGATAACGAGGCTAATTTTAACAACAAACAAGAAACCCACAACCGGCCGCAGGCATATCCGAAGACGCCGGTTGTTCTAAAAAAAACAATGAAGATGATTCTGGCTCTTGACTTGACACAACCGATTGTGTATTCTGCCGGCAGAATCCAACATGTAGTTATCGTCATTAATTATTCATAGGGAAAGTTCATGATAAGGCATTTATCTATGGCCGCGACCCCCAGGAAAGACAAGTCCCAGGAAAGTTTTTTAGAGGATCGGCAGCGAGATGGCATTCTCATCAAGGGAATTAACGATCATTTAGTGGTTGACATCTGTGAAACCTGCGCTGAAGAAGACATCCCGGAAATGATCAACAAGGCTTTTTCCAAACAAAAAAGCTTCTTCAAAAACGCCGATGTGATCCTCCAAACGGGAAAGCGGACCATCGACGAAAGCTCCTACCAACACATTCGGAGGATGCTGAAAGAAGAATTTGCCGTTCGGGCGGTCACTCAATGCAGCATCATGACGGAAGACGACGGAGTTTTTTCTCCGACTTGCTATCGGGCAGCGCTCAGTGCGGCCAGACCGCTTAGGGCCGGCCTGGTCCCGTCTTCAGACCCTATTCGGGCCGAAGATAAACCTTCTTTTGTCCACAAAGGCCGGTTAAGGTCAGGGCAAACCGTCGAGGCCGAAGGTCATCTGGTCCAGATTGGCGATGTCCATACCGGGGCCGTGATCACGGCCGGGGGCGATATATTTGTATTGGGGGCGCTCAAAGGATCAGCCTTCGCCGGCGTCGATGCAGGTCGTGAATCTCTCGTTTTTTCTCTGGATATGCGCCCGACCATCCTCCGGATTGGAGATGTGTTGGCTTCCGGATATGGCGGACAGGACAAAAAAATGTATGGCCCCGAAGTGGCCAAAGTGGACAACGGGGTAATCGTAATTCAGACCTTAAGCCGTGCCTTTGAGGGGCAACTTGCAGAATTTGTTCCAAAAGGAGAATGTAAGTAGAGAGATTTGACCGCGGCCGGCTGAAGTTGTCGCGAGTGAGGTATTATAACCGTTTCCAGCAGCAAGGTGGATTATGGAATCAAAGGTATTTGTAGTCACCTCCGGCAAGGGGGGCGTCGGCAAGACCACCGCTACGGCCAACATCGGTACGGCCATGGCCATGACGGGTAAGAATGTACTGGTTATCGACTTAGATATTGGGTTACGCAACCTCGATGTGGTCATGGGCTTGGAAAACCGAGTTGTTTTCACCGTGGTGGATGTAATTAAAGGACGATGCAACCACAAGAAAGCCTTAATTAAAGATCGTCGCGTAGATAACCTGTTTCTCATTCCGGCGTCTCAAATCGACACCAAAGATGCCATCAACGAACAGGAAATCCGTGAGTTATGCGCAACTCTAAAAAAGGAGTTCGACTACATTTTCATCGACTGCCCCGCCGGCATTGAACAAGGCTTCAAAAATGCCATTGCGGCTGCCGATGAGGCCATCGTCATTACGACTCCGGATGTCTCCGCTGTCCGCGATGCCGACCGAATTATCGGCTTACTTGATTCAGAAAGCATCTCTTCTAAACTGATCATAAATCGCATCAATCCCGAGCTGGTTGCCCGCGGTGACATGCTGACTCACGATGATGTGACCGATATCCTTTCTATCAAGCTTTTGGGGCTGGTGCCTTTAGATGACAGCATAACTACCTCCACCAACCGGGGGGAATTTGCCGTAACGGACGATTCTTCTCCTGCCGGTAGGGCCTTTTTCCGCATTGGTCAAAGATTAAATGGGCACCAGGACTTGCCCATCGAGGTGCCCCAGGTTAAAGGCGGATTTATGAAAAAATTTAGAAAAATCATCTCCGGGCGCTAACACGGGAGAGCAAAATGATTGCTGGATTTATCAAACGGATTATGAAAACTCAGGCCAGCGGGGACGTGGCGAAACAGAGGCTTCAGATCGCTCTCGTCTGTGACCGACTCGAGGTGTCTAAAGAGGTTTTTGGCCTGATCCAACAAGACATGGTGCAGTTGCTGTCTCGTTATTTCGACATCGATACAGATGGGATTGTCTTTAACATCAGCCGAGAAAACAAGAAAGCCCATTTAGTTATCAATACGCCGATACTGAGACTGAAACAGGCCTCTGCCAAAAAAGCAACCAAGACTCTGGCCACCGCCCCATAAATTTGCCGGCACGCGGATTTGACGAACGCCGTTGGACCCAGCCCAATGATCCGAAGCCACATTGCCAACCTCTTGTTTTTGGCTGACTGCCGGGGGCTGATTGCGTAGAGTTTACCAGGGCACCCGGTTAGGGCATAGAAGCATTTCCCAGCCATAGACAAAGCTCAGCCGCTTTTGAGGTCACCTTCTTTCGCGGTCAGACAGACACTACCTGGTTGGTATATAAGGAGGCGGAGCAACCGTGTCGATTCTTTTAATTGTCTTGTCTTACCTGGTCGGCTCCATCCCGACCGGAGTAGTCTTATCCAAAAGACTTGCCGGAACTGACGTTCGGAATTACGGCAGCGGAAATATAGGCGCCACTAATATTTCCAGGCTAATGGGCAAGAAATTCGGCTTGATCGTGTTGGCCATTGATATCCTAAAAGGATTTCTGCCGGTCCTGGTGGGGAAGATGATCCTTCCTTCTCAACCGCTGTTCACTCCTTGGATTTTGGCGCTGACTGGTCTGGCTGCTTTTCTGGGGCATGTTTTTCCATTTTCCCTTGGTTTTAAGGGCGGCAAAGGAGTAGCCACCGCGGCCGGCGCTATACTGGCCATTTCTCCGATATCGATCCTTATGGCGGCAGGCATTTTTCTGGCTGTTACTTACAAAACTAAATATGTTTCCGCCGGGTCGTTGACCGGGGCTTTGTCCCTGCCGGCCGTGATCGGCTTGGTCACGGTGACTCGCCCTTATATTCTAATCACCTGGATTATAGCCGCCATCATCGTAATCAAGCACAAAGAGAATGTCATCAGACTGGCCCGGGGCGAAGAGTCACCCATAGATCTAAAAAAAACGGGCCAATAATGACGAAATCAAGTACCGGTCAGCATTGCCCGGTTATACTTCGAACTGTCATGATTGTCCTTTTTTGATCCCGCCTCAGGGTTGGGCTTCGCTGATCCTGGGTAAGGGCGCACGCCGAAGAGTCAATTGTAACCGCCCAAAGTATATAATGTTACGTTCGCTCCCGGCACCCTTCCGGTTTTCTCAATCTACTCCGTAGTCTGCTTTTTACTTATAGTTTATTAATCACTTGCCATTATGGAGGACTTTTATGCGACTTTTCAAAAATTATTTTGTTCTATTCCTGGCCTTGTCCCTGGTCGGCTCTCTGATCTTGGCCCCGTCCAATGCCCTGGCGGAGAAGAAATCCGGAACCGTCTTGATTAACCTGACCCAGGTGGCGTTTATACTTGGGGTGCAATGGGGAAGTGGTGTTTTGACCCTGAATAATGGGAAGAAATATCACTTCAAAATCAGCGGACTTCAGGCCGTGGGAATAGGCGCTTCTCAAATGGAGGCCAGCGGAAGGGTTTATGATTTGGATAAAGTTAGTGATTTTGAGGGAACATATATGTCTTTTAAAACCGATGCCTCCGTTGGCGGAGGGGCGGGTTACCTGTCACTTAAGAATTCAAGAGACGTCATGATGATCTTAGAAACCACTCTTCAAGGTGTCAGCCTGACCGTGGGCGGCAACGGAATGGAAATCAGATTCGAATAATATTACCCAAAAACATAGACTAAAATCCCGGCCCGGCCTTTGCCTCGGCCAGGCTAATGAAATCCCGCCGGCCAATCTTCATTCACGGCGTTTCAAGTCCTCTTCTTTAAACCCTATTCCTCATGGCTTCTAACGAACCGGTTGCTGTTCCATCACCAATTGTTCAATAATCACAAACCATCATGGAGGACTCCAATGCGACTTTTCAAGAACTCGTTGGTTTTCGGGCTGGCCTTGGCCCTGGTCGGCTCCCTGGTTTTGATGCCGTCCAACGCCTTGGCGGAGAAAAAATCCGGCACGGTCTACATTAACATGACTCAGGTGGCGTTTATACTTGGGGTGCAATGGGGACATGGTGTCTTGACCACGAATAACGGAAAAAAATATAAATTCAAAATCAGCGGACTCCAGGCCGTGGGCATAGGCGCTTCTAAATTGGAAGCCAGCGGACGGGTTTATGGTATGAAAAAACGCAAGAATTTTGAGGGAACATACATGTCCTTTAAGACCGATGCAGCCGCGGGTGGAGGGGCGGGATATCTGTCGCTCAAGAATTCACGGGACGTGAAGCTAATCCTGGAAACAACCCTCCAGGGGGTCAGTCTGACCGTGGGCCCCAACGGAATGGAAATTAAATTCGTGGACTAGCCCGCCAAGGCCCCAGGATCAAAGCCCCGGCCCGGCCTTTGCCTCGGCCAGGCTAATGAAATTCCGGCGGCTGATCTTTATCCCCGATGATTCCAGTCCTTCCGGCCAGGGAAAAAAACGGTCCGGGATTTTAAACCTGGGCAGTCTGGCTGAGAGATGACTTCTGATCCTATCTGGAACCAAAACACAGCCGGGCCGTGGTCTGATGAAGGCCACCGGCCGGGCTCCATATTCATCATGCCCCACCGGCACCACCACCACCTCGGTTACCTCCTCCAGTTGACCGATTAGCCTTTCAATTTCCTCCGGCTGGATATTCTCCCCCCCGGAGATAAACATGTTGTCCCTGCGGCCGGTAACCGCTAAATACCCCTGCCCGTCCAGCCGACCCAAGTCCCCTGTCCGAAACCAACCGTCAGCCGTCAGCCTCCGGTCGAACCCGCCTTTATCCAGGTATCCTTTAAACAGAGTTTCGCCCCTGACCAAGATTTCTCCATCTCCGGCTGTCTTGATTTGCCGGTAAGGAAGTAAAGTCCCCGACGTGAGCAAGTGTTCGGCAGAGTCACCAGGCCGGGGGGTCGTAATCTGGGAGGCCATTT
>JADFXY010000004.1:14070-34593 GCA_015233355.1 Deltaproteobacteria bacterium
TGATAAGATTCCTCACATTCGTTCGGAATGACAAATTTATGGCGTCATTCCAGGTGGTCCACTTCCCTGTCATTTCGAGCGAAGCGAGAAATCTTAACGTCGCACCCTTAATTCAACAACATTGGGGTTCTATCCCCGGCTGCCCGGTTCCGACTTAATCGACCTGCTTCCGGGAGCCTTCCGTCAGTTTGCAGCGCATTATTTTCCCGGCGGCCGTGCGGGGCAGGCAGGAAACAAACTCGACAGATTTCGGCTTCTTATATCCGGCAATCCGTCCCCGGAGGAAAGTGAGCAGCTCTTCGTCATTGACTTTCCAACCCGGCTTTAGCACCACGACCGCCCGCCCGACTTCCCCCCAGCGTTCATCCGGCACGCCGTAGACGGCAACATCTTCTACAGCCTCGTGTTCCAAGATGGCCTTTTCCACTTCAGCCGGGTAGATATTCTCTCCGCCGCTGATGATCATATTTTTCTTGCGGTCCACAATGTAAATATAGCCGTCCTCGTCCTGGGTGGCCAAATCGCCGGTGTGCAGCCATCCATCCTTGATGGTTTCGGCCGTCATTTCCGGGCTGTTCCAATATTCGGTCATAATAATTGGCCCGCCGACCAGAATCTCGCCGGTCTCTCCCGGCTGAATGGCTTGACCTTGCTCGTTTTCGATCTTCACCCGGCCGTGGAACACCGGATGTCCTACCGACCCGATCTTGCGAATGGCGTCT
Source organism: Deltaproteobacteria bacterium (assembly GCA_015233355.1). Classification (GTDB taxonomy): domain Bacteria; phylum Desulfobacterota; class JADFXK01; order JADFXK01; family JADFXK01; genus JADFXK01. Next base: position 14,793 of record JADFXY010000004.1, read on the forward strand.
TCCCGGGGCAGCCAGGTGACGGTGGAAGTCTCGGTTTGCCCGAAGATCTGGCCGATAGAGATCCCTCTCTGATGAAATTCGGTGATTAGACCTGGGGAGACCCGTTCTCCGCCGGTATAGCACACCTTGAGAGAGGACAGATCGTAGGCGGACATATCGCAATCAGCTAAAAAAAACTTATATATAGTTGATGCTGCTTCAAACACCGTGACCCGGTTGGTCTCCAGGGCCTCCAGGGCCGGTTCGGGCCGGAACCGCTCCTGTAGAATCACCGTCCCACCTTTATACAGCACCGGTGCGGCCTGGACCAGCAATCCCCCGGAGTGGAACAACGGCCTGGTCACCAGGATGACGTCGGACGGGGTTAAGGCATAATAGATATCCGAATTGAGCACGTTGAAAAACGTCTTCCTCTGAGACATGACCGCCCCTTTGGGCTGGCCGGTGGTTCCGGATGTGTACATGATGATGTGGGCGTCCTCCTGGTCGACTCCCGCGGCCGATGGTCTAAACCCCGGCGTGGACCGGGCTAACCCGGCTTCGTAGTCTTCGGCCCAGGTGGGCGGTCTCTCGCCCAGGCTGATGAAGTGCCTGATCTGACTCGTTCCTTGATCCTGCACTTCGGCCACCAGGGGCTTGAACCTGGATTCAAACAGCATGATTTCGGATTGACTATCTTGCAAGATGTGACTAACCTCGGGAGCGACCAGACGCCAGTTAATCGGCACCAGAATCGCCCCCAGCTTGGATAAAGCGAAAAATATTTCCAGGTATTGGGGCTTATTATATAGGAGCGTGGCCACCCGTCCACCCTTCTTCAGCCCCAGGGCATCGAAGAATTTGGCCGCGGCATTGATTCGTTCGGAAAATTTCCGATAGGTCAGTACCATTTCATTAAACACGACAGCCGTCTTATCAGGAAATATGGCCGCCCATTGATCCATCCAGTCTCCGACGAGCATAACCCTCACCCCATTGCCTGATCTTCTGTTCCAGGCAGGCAAATGAATATTTAATTATTCTTAACCGCACCAAACAACCGCCTCAGCGGAATTCCTTTCCGATGAACTTCAGTAGCAATTTGAGAGCCGTCCTGCGAAGCAGCTTCCCGACGGAAATCACGGACAGAACTCTACACTACCGTCAACACGATGGTCAAGAACAAACCGGGCGGATTATTGTCACGCCTAAGCCAGTCTGCTCGAATATCTTATCAGGCAAGAAGACCGTCAGAATTTACTCAAAAGAGACTCCTCCTGCCGACCTCTGAACGCTTGAGCGGCGTGTCCATCGTCTTCAAACGTTTGTCCTGCTGTTTCGTATCGAATATCTTGACAAGAAGGATGATTAGTTTTATGGATTTTGTAGCATTCCGGGCGTCCGATATTGTCTGAACATTCAGAAACCGGAAAAGCTGTTTAAGCCCAGGATGCGACTTCACTCAAAATTGACGCACCCGGTGACTTTGAACAACCCTTGGAGCCACAGGACTAAGCTATGGACAAAGAGAATCCACAGGAAGACCGGAACGAAAGCCGAAAAAAGCGGTTGGCGGCTCAGAATTCACCCTACATCCTGGATTCAAAACCCGGCTTCCTATTTGGCAGCTTGTTGTACCGGCTATTCGGCCGGGTGAAATATCAGCCGGAAATCCGAGATAAACTGCGTCAGGCCGGACGTGACGGAACAGTGGTTTACATAATTAAATATCGTAGTAGTTTCGATTATTTGCTATACTATCTGCGGTTTCTTCGAGACCGCATTCCCTACCCTAAGATCGCCTTTGACCTAAATATGATCTACTGGTTGCCCCTCCGTCGGGTGTGGCGGATTGCCCGTTCTTACCTGAGACAGATGTTCCGGTTGGAACCACGTCAAGACCCTGGTACTCCTGAATTCTTTAAAGAAGAGATAAAACGGGGGACGACCGCCCTGCTTTTTCTAGTGGACGAGAAGGGCTTTTCCCAGAGATTCGTTCATTCCCGGGAACATCCGCTGGTCACCCTGTTACAGGCCCAGCAAGAGATGGGTCGGCCGATTTTTCTAGTCCCGCTGACCTTCTTGTATGAATTAAAATTTGATAAATCCGGTACCTCGGCTGAAGGTCCGGATACCCGGTACAAAGATGACGTCGGCGTTTTTACTAAAATATTTTTATTTTTTCGCTATTATTCCAGAACCTCCATTGATGCCGGCCAGTTCATTAACCTCAAGGATCGGTTACCTTCTGATCTGACCCCCGTCTCCCTGAGATCAAACAGCCTGAACCTAAGCGAAGAATTGCTTCAATACATAGACCGGCAACGGCGCATAACCTTGGGGCCGGTGCTTAAGTCTCGTCAGGAGATTCGTGAAATAGTCTTGGATCATCCTGACATGCAAGACGAATTAAGAGGATATGCCGATCAAGAGGGCAAGCCGATTGAATTGATCAGGAGGAAGGCAAAAGGCTATTTCGACGAAATTGCAGGAAATTATAACATCACTTACGTAAATGTTTGGGACCACATCCTCAGTTTTGTGTTTACCCGTATCTTTGACCGGGTCCAGGTGGATACCGCCGGATTGGTCCGGGTCCGGGAGGCGGCCCGCCGCGGGACACTGGTCTATATCCCTTGCCATCGAAGCCACATCGATTATCTTCTCCTTTCCTATGTCCTGCTGCATCATAGTATGCATCCCCCGAGAATAGCCGCGGGAAAAAACCTGTCTTTCTGGCCGATGGGCTATGTTTTTCGGAACTCAGGAGCTTTTTTTATCCGGCGGACCTTCAAAAAACAATATCTCTACTCCAGAGTTTTTTCGCGGTATTTGCAGACTCTACTTGAGTATGGTTATCCGGTTGAATTTTTTATCGAAGGAGGCCGGAGTCGCAGCGGCAAAATGATAATACCCAAGCTCGGGCTTCTGTCTATTGCCCTGGACACGGCCCTATCCGGAAAATGCGAAGACCTGATTTTTGTCCCGGCCCATATCGGATACGACCACATTATGGAAGAACAATATTATCTTAGGGAGTTAGGTGGCGCGGAGAAAAAAGATGAGACTTTTCTGCAAATGATTCGGGCCCATAAATTCCTTCGCCGCAGGTATGGAACGGTCTATCTTCATTTTGCCGAACCCATTTCGGCTCGGGACTATCTGGCCGGGTTCGAAAAAGAGCTGCTCGAAGACAAAGACACGCGGCGCCAAATTTTTATGAATTTCTCTCATAAGTTAATCCACGCCATCAACAGCGTCACCGAAGTGACGCCCTATACCCTCGTCGCGGCAGTCCTGTTGGCCTTACCTCATCGAGGGTTTACAGCTTCGGAAATTGTTGAGGCAGCCCACCCGTATGTTGAATACCTGGCTCTCATCGGTGCGCCGATGATGGATTCCATCCGAGACCTGGACACATGCGTCACGCGGACATTGAGTGATATGGAGGAGCGGCGCATCATCGATCGAGTCGCCGATGAAGACCTGGACGAAGAAATCTTCTTCACCCTGGAAGATGACAAACGTCTGTCCCTCGAATACTATAAAAACAGCATCATTCACCATTTCGTTCCGGCTGCCTTCGCGGCCACGGCCTTGCTGTCTCCCGGCCGGACCACCCGGATGACCTCTCAATTCTTGGACGCAGTGGGCTTTCTCAGGGACATCCTGCAACTGGAATTCATCATCGAAGAACGCAGCTACTCCCCCGAGCACCTGTCGTTGATAACCGATTTTTTTGAACGTCAGGGATTAATTGAACGCTACGACAATGGAACCCAGCCCGGCCTGGCCGTCACCCAAAGCGGGCTCAGAAATCTTCCTTTATGGTCAAACCTGACCATCAGCTTCATGGAGACCTACTGGATTGTGCTCTATTCCCTTCGGGCGATGAAAGATAAGTCATTTACCCGGAAACAACTGATCAATAAAATAAAGTCAATCGGCATTAAATTGCATCGCCGGGGACAAATCCGCTGCTCCAGCGCCTTGTCTCCCCTGTCATTTCAAAATGCCCTAAATCGATTTCATCAACAAGGGATTATCTTTATCGACTCGTCATCCGGCGAGGATATCTATACCCTGGCTCCGGACAATACTGCCTGGCCGGAGATGGCCAACCGGCTTAGATCGTTCCTGTCCGTCACCTGAAAATCGCTCGCAGGCAGCCACCAACAGTCATCTTTTACCAAAAAAGCAAGAGCTTAGTCTAGCCCCGCCGCTTTGTTGCCGGTTGGGTCGAGACAGCTAACTATAAGTTGTTATTTCATTTGCGACCAGTGACCAGTGAGGGCCGCCATCCGAAATTTGGATTGCGGTTATCTCTTGACATGCAGAACCAAAACGGATATAAGGATCAAGTCGTGGTTACGGTTTCAAGTTTGCACCTAACACGTAACCTGGACCGCCATGCCTGGCTCGTCTGACATGTCATGGTTTTGAATTTGTGCCGTTCAGTTGAACCATACCAGATTACAGCAAATACGCGCCCATAGCTCAGTTGGATAGAGCGCCGGACTACGAATCCGTAGGTCGGGTGTTCGAGTCACCCTGGGCGCACCAGTTAAATCAAGGACTTAAGAGATCAACTCTTAGGTCCTTTTCTATTTTGCAGCACTCTTGCAGCACTGAAAAATAAATTCAGATTTGGCCCCAGAGAGGTTATCCGACGCTCTGATTCCTCACTCGTGACTCTTTTCGCCATCCCATTCCTCCGCAAGATAATCCCATAGTGGTCCCTCCGACAGTCATTAAATGACCTTCAAATTTCTGCTGGTCACCGCCTTGGCTCCGGAACAACGATGTCTGCTCCAGAGATTGACCTCATCGGAGCTATGAAACTTCGGTTGTCGCCCACTCTCTGGCAACAGTTGTCAACGTGCTTGAAGTTGACACCCGCTCAGCTCTCTTACCAAGTGACAGACAGTTCGACACAACAACAAACGATTGCCAATGGTTTACCATCTTCAAGGGCCAAGTTGACCATCCTAATGATCCGGGTTTATTGACTAAGACGATTGCCAAGCGACCAACCCGTGGATAAGGAGAGAGAATCACTTTCGTCCCGGAGCCCCGCTTCCCTGGATAAGCTGGGCAGAAAATGGTGATTCGGTATACTTCTTGCACTATATCGGCAAATCGCATCTCAGCCCAAATGGCTTTCTTTCTCACCAGCGATAATGGACCCGGGTAGTGCATCCGGACAGAAGCTAACATAATTAATTTGTTTAGAACAGAGGCAGCATTAGTCCAAAACTTGCCCTTAAAAGAACATATCCTTCCGCCCTGGCTTAGGAAGCGAAAAATGAATTTACACTATACGCTTAATACCTTGAGTTATAGGAACGCCCATGGTAAAAGAACAAATTATCTCCCCGTCTTTGATTCATCATAACAACTTGACATTACCAGATACGATAAGCCTGGATTTGTTCGGGCATCAGTACCCATCTTGCTAAAGAAGGCATTGCCGCCCGCGTTGGCTTCTTGACCAAACGAACCTATAGCTACAGGAGGAAAACATGAAACGAAGATATGTCTTAGCCGCTTTATACTGTGTTACGGTGTTCCTTTCGGCCTCCCTGGTGGCCGGAGACGAACTGGTCAAACCGACGAACTCGTCCGGCTCAAGTGACATCCTGTTCCCCCGGTCCGATGCCGCCCCCCCTTATCCGGCCCAGCTTCCCCGAACCGGACAGACCGCGTGCTACGGCGAAGATGGAAAAACTATCGCCTGCGCCAATACCGGCCTGGATGGAGACATACAAGCCGGCATACCTTTGCCCAGCCCCAGGTTGACCGATAATAACGACGGCACGCTTACCGACAATCTGACCGGCCTGGTCTGGCTCAAGAATCCTTATGGGCTTATTTACTGGCTCTATGGGCCAACGAATGATAATGGAGTAACCTGGCTCAAAGCTCTCGCTCTGGCCAATCAGTTATCCAGCGGTAGCTGCTGTGGCTTGAACGACGGCTCTAAGGCTGGAGATTGGCGCTTGCCCAATATCAACGAGCTGAAGAGCCTGTTAGATTACACTTCGTCTCTACCAGCTCTATCCCCATATATTTTCTCTTATTTTTGCCCTGGTCTTTCTTTCTGCGACCCGGGGAATTACTGGTCGAGTACTCCTGCCCTAACCAATGCAACGGGCCAAAGGTGGGTAGTCGCTCTGGGCGACGGCAGCACGGCCTCTGGCGATGGATACTATAGCGTCCAATGGGTCTGGCCGGTTCGTGATGGGTCAGGAAAACGCCAGATACGTTTACCCAAAACCGGGGTAACCACATCCATTGGCGACCGCGATGATGGCGCCCTGCAAAAGGGTGTCGCCTGGCCTAACAACAGATTCACTAACAACGGCAACGGCACGGTTACGGACAACCTGACCGGCTTGATCTGGCTCAAAGATGCCGGCTGCTTTGCCGGGCCTTATGTTAATGGGTACAAGATTGGAATGATCTGGACCGACGCCATAGCCGCCGCCAATCAATTAACCAACAAAGATTGCGGATTGAGCGATGGCTCTAAGGCTGGTGACTGGCGCTTGCCCAATGTCGACGAGCTGCAGAGCCTGATAGATTACAGTCAGATTTATCCTGCGCTGCCGATGGATCAACCTTTCACTGACGTATGGTGGGATAACTACTGGTCCAGTACGTCCTATTCCGGCCAACCTCAGGCGCAGTGGATCGTCTCCCTTGGGGGCGGCAAAGCGTCTTGGGACTATAAATATACGGACTTGGACCGCCATCACTTCGTCTGGCCTGTGCGGGGTGGACAGATTGGGGCATCGGGTCCGGTGATCGTTTCTTTTAGCCCGAAATCCGGCGGGCCACGGACGACCGTAACCATTACCGGAATCAACCTCACCGGGGCTACGGCGGTGACCTTTGGGGGTAAGGCGGCCCAATCATTCACGGTGGATAGCCCAACCCAAATTACCGCAAAAGTAGATGATGGTGCGACCGGCACCATCAGGGTCAAGACGCCTGAAGGGTCATATCTTAGTGGATATAACTTCAATTACATCCCTAACGTTCAGATAACCCCGGTTCCACCGCCGAATATCGTTCCCGATCCGGGCGCCTGGACTGCGGCCAATGGTAAGCAGGTTTATCTCCAGAAGTATAGTGACGGCAGCGCCATCTGTCTGATTTCAACCGACGGCAAGACGATCCAGACATTCTATGCCGGCAGCCTGAATAATGGTGTTTTCGATGGCGGAGATATCATCACCGGAGGTAAAGTTCAGTCGCTGCGCATCGTCTTTACGGCCGCCGATCAGAGCCAGTATTCTGTAACCGATCTGGCTTCCGGCCAGACCATAGAGAGCTCCAAGATCAGCCTGAATTCCAAAGCTGTCGTCAACCCGGATACCGATGGTCTCTGGCGGGCCACCGATGGAACGTCTCAGGAGTTTTATTTCCAAAGATACACTGGTGGCTCTGCCCTGCTGGTCATGAGCCCGGACGCGGTTAATTGTCAGGCTTACTATGACCCGGCGGCCACGGCCAATTCCTTCTCCGGCCAGGATATATATAATCAAGGGACCAGCGCCACCTTCAGCTTTGTCGGCACGACTAATGGTCTGGTATCTAGAACAACCATAGACGGGCAAAAGACGACCTGGAGCGTGAGCAGGCTTAGTGCAGCTAAGTAAGAGGAACAAACAGGTAAGCCCTAAATGAATCATCAGCCCTACCGGCCCAATCTGGTGGGGCTTTTGCATCTTAACGCACTGGAAACGATCTCCTTAGATATTTAATCTTTATATAATGCCTTGGCTCGATCCAGATCGTCTCCCAGTCAAACCTTGTGCCTCGGGAACGAGCGCGACCAGTGAATTGCAGAAAAAGTTGGTCCGGATCAGAATCTCCCGAGCCAGAAAGCTGGTGGTTATGACCGGCACAAATAGGCTTAGGCCGAGATGGCAGAACAGATTATCAATAATAGCACCACGACAGCTGAAGTTAAAGAGCACATCGCAGGCATTGCCCGATGACTCATCACCTGCAAGACAAGTTTGGACTTGAATCGAATGCGGCGTGTCATAGATCGCACTGGTCGCGTCCACGGTCCAAGAGGTCCCCGCCCCGGTTAATGACGTAAAAGCGTGATCCTCAGTTGTTTCGGTAGACGACGGTAAAATGAATTTTACTGGTTGAGGATTCAATGAATCCGTCCATGGTTCCGGGAAAGACATCTTGGGATGCCGTCTTGTTAACCACCGTGTCGCGGATTGTGGCATAGGCGGTGCTCCCTGTTCCCACTTGTTCCACGGTGTAATTATACTTGGTGTTGGAATACAACGTGTCTTGCGTGCGACTCTTCCAGGAGGTTCCGGCATGACAGAGGAGCAAACTCAGGCAAAGGGTTATCAAACACCAGCCCAATACTATGGTGCCTCTTTTCATGATTTATCCTTTGCAGTAATGGTGTTGTAAGACCGAGGAAAAGTTGTTATATACCGCGTACAACAATAAGTACGCCAAGTACAAGCGTTGGCCAATCAAAGAAAAAACCAAAGCGAGGCTGTCAAGTCTTTTGTGTTAATGCCTGATTAAATTCCTTTGCCCGAAGCTGAAAAGCCGCCACTCCGCTGTCAGCCCACCCATTCCTATAGCCGAATTTAATCAGGCTGTTTACACAGAAGCTTTTTCAGAGCAACGGATTATGACGGCATCTTATCCTCAACTAACTGTTTCAACAGACCGTATTCTGCCTTGATCTTTTCCAATACTTCCTTGGCCATTGTTATATTAGCGTCTTTTCCCGACTGCTCCAGTTCAATAGCTAATTCTAGCATAATCATAGCTTCAGCGTTCGCCGCCGAGCCTTTGAATCTATGTCCCAGTTGTTGAATTTGTCCTACATCAAATTGGGCCACAGCCTTTTCCAAGGCCACGATTTGTTCTGCCCCATCCTGGATATAGGTGTCTAGTATCTCAAGACTCAACTCTTCATCACCATTGAGCCGCTTCAACAACTTGACCCAGTTCAACCTCGTCATAGGTTTATCATCCAGACAGACAAGCTCTGCCTTTTCCGGGGCCGACCGACTGAAAACCCAGCGGTTAATGACTCGGGCCAGTTCCCCTGGCTGCACAGGTTTGGTTACGTAATCATTCATGCCCGCTTCTATACACTTGCCTTTGTCTCCTTTCATGGCCCTGGCCGTCATGGCAATTATAGGAACATTTTGGCTCGACACTTTAATGACATTATTTCTTATCATTTTAGTGGCTTCAAATCCATCGATCTCCGGCATCTGGATATCCATCAGAACCAGGCTATAAGGAATGGTCTCCAGTGCTTTCATCGCCTCCCGACCATCGGCCACGATATCGACCCGGTAACCCATCTTTTCCAATATTCCCTTGGCGACCTTCTGGTTGGTGATATCATCTTCGGCCACCAGGATCCTAATCTTACGTTTAAGCTCTTGGGTCATGTTGGGTTTGGTCACCAGACGATAAGGAGAGGATTCTGCTGGCTCCTTACAGCTGAGCACGGTCATCAGGCAGTTATGTAGTTGAGATTGTTTGGTTGGTTTATTCAAATAGGCTGCGAAGCCGATTTTTTCCAGCTGGGATGCATCGCCTCGTTTTCCGGTAGAAGTCATAATGACCAGTGTTGTCTCTTTCACGTCCTGGTCTTCTTTGATCATTTTACCCAAAGTCTCGCCATCAATATCTGGCATCTTACTGTCTAAGATAGCTATCTGAAAAGGATATCCGGCCTCAACAGCTGCATGAAGTTTATTCATGGCCGTTAGGGCATCCGGCGCTTCATCAAAGAGGCAATTCCAGGAATTCAGCATCCCGGCCAAGACACGACGATTAATGGGATTATCATCTACCACCAAGATTCTGGTTTGCGCCAGGTCATCGTCATCTTTAGAGGCCGTGGCAATGACTTTCTCTGGAGGTTGCTTCTCAAACAGGGCAGTGAACCAAAAGGTAGAACCTCGTCCTTCTTCGCTGTCGACACCGATCTCCCCCCCCATCGCTTCAGCCAGACGTTTGGAGATAGACAGGCCCAGGCCAGTGCCGCCATATTTCCTAACGGTAGATGAATCAACCTGAGTAAACGGCTCAAAGAGGGTGGCTATTTTCTCAATTGAAATTCCTATCCCACTATCATTCACAGAGAAACGCACCATTGCTTGGAACTCACTTTCATGATCTAGAGTGACATGTAAGGCTACCTGTCCGTGATTGGTGAATTTGACGGCATTACCGATTAGGTTGATCAAGATCTGTCGGACCCGACCTGGGTCACCTTTCAAGTGAGGCGGAACTTCCAGATTTACCATACAGGTAAGTTCCAGGTCCTTTTCGTTTGCCCGAAAAGACATCAACTCACATAAATCCTCCAAAGTAGTCCGGAGATCAAAATCAAGCATCTCCAACTCTAGTTTTCCAGCCTCTATTTTGGAGAAATCCAAAATATCGTTGATAATAGAAAGCAACGAAACCGCACTATTCCTGATGACAGTTGCATACTCTAGTTGCTCTGGGCTGAGTGCCGTATCCAAAAGTAGGCCGGCCATCCCAATCACTCCGTTCATGGGTGTGCGGATTTCATGACTCATATTGGCCAGGAAGTCACTTTTAGCCTGGTTGGCGGAATCTGCCTCCCTGCTCAGACGATTGGCATTCTCCACGGCTTGTTTAAGTAGCAGATTTGCTTGCTCAGTTTCTTCCTTGGCCGCCCGCAGTTCTTCCTCAACCTTTTTTAGCTCGGAAACATCCATGAAACTTTCTAATAAACAATTTCTTCCGTTCAAGATCAATGAAACCACTGTTTTGATCACCGTCAGACTAGTACCGTCAGTTCGGAGGAGTTTCCTCTCCGAATGGTCAATTCTTTGTCCCAGATCTGTGATGGGGCACTGTTGGAGACTAGCCGGGCATAAGTATTTATGACAAACCTGACCAACCAGGTGATCAAGTTCCGCCCCGACCATTCTGGCTGCAGCCGGATTTGCTTCAAGAACAATATGGTTCTCGGCGTCAACCGTGATCACGCCAGTCTGAACCGAATCCAGGATAGTCTTCAACCACAGCTCACTTTCTTGCAACTTCTCTTCCGCTCTCTTGCGGTCGGCCGATTCCATCGCTAATAAAATCAGCTCCGCAATATCATATCCAAACTTTTCTTCCTCCCTTGTCCATATCCGGATACTGCCCACATGCTCATGGCAAATCAAACCAACCACCTCTCCTCGCCGTCGGATGGTAGATACCATTAGGGATAACATATCATTTTGTTTCAAGTAATTGTCCATAAGTCCGGCCGTACGTATATCCCGGCGGGCATCAGACACCACGATGGTTTGTTCTCTAATAACCTCTTCAACGAATTCAGGGTAGTCGGCCACTGCAAGTCTGCCCCCCCGATCATGCACGTCATCGCTCCTGGTGTAGGCATCTTCGCAGGTGAGACCTGAGCCGTCAGGCTCAAACAACCAAACGCTAACCCTGGCCAGTTTAAGCACCTGGGCAGATGTCATGGTTATTTTCTCAACCACCGATCGAAACGCTGGATTATCAATCTTGTTCAACTCCAGCAAAGCCTGCTGGAAGACCATCACCTGCCTAGCTTGGACCTGTTGGATGACATTAGCCTCATCCGCCCGCTGTCTAATGATAAAAAAGGTAATTAATAAGATGGAAAAAATTAGCGTCATCAAGATGCCAAGTAGGCGGGCAAAACCTAACGAAGGCATCGAACCAAAGATAACGATTGATAGTCCCTCAACGTCAGTCTTGGCTCGAAAAACTTGTAATCTCATGCCGTTAAAATCGTATAGAACACCATGTACGGGTTCTCTTTGCAGAACCGGCCCATCTTCAATTGGTGAATTTTGTTTTGACTCGGCCAGTTGATGATAAGTGTTGTCATCTATCGGCCAGAGAGGGTGCATAAAGAATTCGGGGTGAGTTGATCTGAGGATAATCCCCTGAGGGTTTATCAAAAACCCATAGGAACCAATCTTAAGCCTGACTGAAAGCTGGTCTAAAAGGACCCTAATCACCGATACTCCTGTGATCTCTCCTGCAACGTTGCGCACGGGGTAAGCAGCATAGTATCTAGGTTTTTTTGAAGTTAACTCCACCGCCACGTAAGAACCTAATACCCCCTTGACGGCGCTTTGGAAATAGGGCTGGCGGACGTATGATCGGCCCACAAAATTATCCGACTGGCGTCTACTCGAAGAAGCCAGGGCCATGCCGCTTGTATCCAGAAAATAGCATTCGGATCCTGGAATGATTTGACTATATCGGTCAAGAGTCGAGTTAATGGCTGTCAGGTCCCTTTCGAAGTTGGGCGAGCCGGCCATTGTTTGCACTAGTAGGTTCACCGTTTCGGTAGCGTTCTTGAAATCAATGTAGGCCAAGCTTAACTGGGAATGATAGGTTTCCTCGTCGTGATGACGGGAGAATTGGCCAAAATACTCCGTCACGAACCATCCACAGACAATAACGACCACCAGCGCCCCAATAAGCCGATAACCATAATGACCGATGCGGCGAGCCACTTCATCGGAGAAAGAAGCCCGGCATAACGCCTCATAATTCTGGATCGTGGTTACAGAGATGGCAACAGCCAATAAACCTCTCAGCAATTGCACTGGAAAGCCCATGGTATTGAAAAAAGTTCCGTGGTTAAGCACAGAGCCAGGAAAGAATGCTGCGTTAGGAACGATTGCCCCGGTGGCCAAGGCATATCCAGCCAAGCAGACGGCCATGGATAAACGCCATTGATTTTCCGAAATATTAGATTCACGACATCGCTTAAATATAGCCAGCGCAGCCCATAAGCCTCCCGTCAGTCCGAGTGTATAGCGCACTGAAGCATTAAGGCCCGAGACTCCGTAAAACCCGCCCAATGCGGCCAAACCCAGCAGAGGAATAAAAATCCACCGTCCCACTCCCCGGCCGGTTACGGCGGTTATTCCAGCTCGCCCAAACTCCAGTAAGAAAATGAAGGAGGAGGCCATGACGATTAACCGGACCGCGGCAAACTGGAGGTTATCCCCAAACCCTATGGTCAGCATATCCAACCATTCGTTTATTCCGTGGGTCAGGCCAAATAATCCCAACCATCTCCATGGCAGACGTCGATTATTCAATCGGCCTAAGGCCTGGGTGGTGGCAAATAGAAGGATAAATGCCAACCCATAAAAGAAATAGATATAATCCATCTGGTTCTTAAGGAATTCGATCATAAAATATCCTTCCATACCTTTTGCCCGAGATTGTTGGCATGGGGTGGTTTATAGGTACATGTGGACGGGCGGGAGCCACGTTGTTTAAATCCGGCCTAATACTTGATGATCAAGGCTTTCATGATCACAATAAAAAATAGCCTGCCGGGTTATCAGACAGGCCATCTAAATCAGTGGTGGACGGCCGACTAAGGAAGCAAGGTGACCATGGGGTGAATATAGGTGCCGTCGAGCAGGTTTCCATCGCTGCCGATGGCCTGGTTGTAGTAACCAGCGTCCTGAAGCAGGTTGTAATATATGAAGGAGCAGGCCGATGCGGCCGTTTGAAATAATCGGTGCCGAAATTCCCTCCGATACTCAGGATGGTCCAACCGTTACCAGCAGCATCTCCCAGATTTTGGAAAGCACCGGTCTGGACGATAGTCTTATTGACTTCTATCAGGGCTAGATTCATTTGAGCTTGGACTGCCGGGTCGTTGCTGTTGAGGAGGGCCACAAAACTGTTGACCATCTGCTCCTCGCCGGGACAGATCTCCTTTTCCATGATGGCTTGGTGCAAGTTCGCCCAGTACGTATTGTCTGGAGTCCAATCAGGAGTCTCGTTAGGACCGGTGGCTTTGGGGACCGCTGCGTAGTCGATGTAATTGGGGGCGGTGTTGATCTGGCACAAAGGACGGATATAGATGTGGCTCATCGGGGGCAGCACGTTCAGCAGATCGGCTTTGATTCTGAGTAAGATGCGGGGTAGCAGGTAAGTTCGGTGGTTGGATTTGACATAGTCAGGCAGGAGACAGACATTGTTGACCGGAGCCTGTGGGATGGTGTTGTTCTTAACCTTGATTCGCTGAACAATGTCGCTGTTAGAGACGACGTAAAAACGATTCAAATTAGAGACCAGGGGATAACCCCAGATGTGGGCCTGACAGCCTATAGTGTAGGCGTCGACTTTGGAGGTAGTGTCAGTGTCGGAGCACCCGGATAATAGCACAGCAATTAGAAGAGGAAACGAGGCGAAAAGGCGCTGAAATTTACTTAGCATTATGGCCCCCCCTCAATGACGACTGTTATGCGGGATTCTCAATGGCTAAGTTCTTTAGCCATCACCAGGGCTAGATAAATTTTCCACTCCCTATGACTGATAGGCGTATCCCCATCACTCGTGGCTAGCAGTAGCCTGAGGTTACCCCATTGTCAAGATAAATTTTGGTTCTTTAGGGGTGGAGACTAGTCTGAGATTTCAATGAATCTCTTAGTATATAAGATGGAAAGGATTTCTGTTTGCTTTCCCATTGATTTCTGCTTTAATCGTTTTGTTTTTTAGAAAATGATACTCCAAGCCGGAGAGCAACCTGAGCCCCCGATGTGGCGAAGTATCAGGATCTTATAACTGGCCCTTGACAGAAAGTATGGATTATCTGACCCAGTTGTTCAAGAAGATCGGTTGAGAGGTCATTAACGCCGGCGTCCCTTGTCATCGCTAATATCTTTAACGAGATCCTGGGCAAACCCAACTTGATGAGTGATTCTAATCACCCGAATGATGCCGGATACGCTATAATGGCCGACCGATTCTATGAGGCCATAAGCCTTACCTTTGATAACCTTCAGGATTCGTCATCTAAGTCAGGTAACGTACTAAAGGAGGAGCAGAATGGAAGATAAGGGGAATAATGGCAAAGAAAAAGGGCAAAAGCAGAGCACCCAAAAACAGCAACAGAAGAAAGAAGTTTCAAAGACCAGCGGCATTCAGGAGAAGCAGAGATCGGAGATAATGACTCGCTCCGCTCTGCTGCTTCTTGACTGTGGGGAGGTAGACCCAGGCAATCCGAGTAAGTCTATTTCCCCCTGGGAAAACAACATCACGCTGAAAAGTCCTGACGGAAAAACCACCGCCATCATGCAGGACGCCTTCGAGATCGGCATGGGGGCGCCGACATCGGGTACTCTGAAGCTGAGTAACGGTATGCGTTGCGACAATTGCAACCCTTCTATCGTCTGGTCGTCTGATTCCCGTTTCCTGGCCGTCCCGCATTGGATCGGACAAGGACGACAGCGACTGTTCATTGCCTCCATGCTACGGAGACAGTTCGTGGAGGCACCGGGTGAATTCAGAGTGCTTAAACTCACCTCATTCAACCGAGGCATCATAGCCGGCATCGACTCACCCGAACACGAACCCATCTCTGTGCGGATCAATGTCAATGAAATTACAAGGAAATTTGATTGGTAATGATAAGGTTCAACTCTCCATTTTCAATCTGAAGAACAGTTTCTGCAAGATAAATTTCCAACAATATTATCGGAAAATTATGTCAGTTCAACATGATAAAGCCAATTTCTAAGACCCCAAAAGCCAGTTACACAAAATAGGTTATATGATAGTTAGGTTTTAATGATTTCAATATGTTGACTGGCTATTGTGCCTCTTCGAATTTACAACCCCCCCCAGCAGATAATACGAAGGACCTGACCGATTGTGCCTGAGATACCCAATCAGCCATTCTATTGTCTAAGGCCCTTGATCATTCTACTATCTCCACCGGATAAGCACCTGTCTGGGTTTTTCTTGCATTAGGTTCTCTTTTTTGATAGCGGACTTACAGGGACTAGAGATTCTCAATCAGAATATGATCGCCGGCGGCAAAGCATACCCCCGCATCAAGCAAGCTTTTCTCCCAGCAAAATGTTCTGGTTCCCGCCTCCCCCCTGGGGTGTTGGGGACTAATAAGTATCGGCCCCATTCGCCGTGGTTTTGAACCAGAAGTCTATGGTTTTGGATACGGCGAATAATTTGTGCCAGCTAGCGAATAACCATGATAACTTACATTCAAGTGAAAGGGATACAGATGAAGGACCAATTTGTTGGTGATATGATGGACTTCTACAAGTACGGCATACTTCGAGGCCTAATGAGCGAATGTGGGTTCAAGATAGCGGTGCATTGGATGTTGACACCCAGCGGATCAGATAACCATGGTCAGAGTTTTAGTTATCTGACTAAACCAGAAAAGTTCTATAATGCTCCCCAAAAACTGGACAGCCTGCTAAGGTGTAAAGTCAACCTTGATAAGTACAACAAGGAGGACTTAGATGAAAGAGATGCGGAAGAGGTACGATGCTGCCTTTAAGGCGAAGGTGGCGATAGAAGCGATAAAGGGTCACCGGACCATCGCTGAGATTGCCAGTGAGTATGGGGTGCATAGCAATCAAATAACCAAATGGAAAAAGTTTGTTTTAGATGAAATACCGCGTATTTTCTCTAACGGCCATAAAAAAGGAGAACTGGATGCTGCGGTATTGCAATCAGAGCTTTATCAACAAATCGGGCAACTGAAAGTGGAGCTGGATTGGCTAAAAAAAAAGTCTGGCCTTATCGGCTGACGTCAAAAGGAGTTATATCGACTTTGGTCATAGTCATTTGCCGATTAGCCGACAGTGTGAACTTTTGGGGCTCTCCCGGTCCACCCTGTATTATCACCCGGTCAATGATTCTGGTGCTAATGATTTGATCATGCGCCTCATTGACGAGCAGTATACCCGGACGCCCTTTATGGGGTCAGGCGCATGACTGCCTGTTTGCAACACCAAGGTCAACCTGTTAGCCAGAAACGCGTCAGACGGTTGATGCGATTAATGGGGTTAGAGGCTATTTATCCAAAACCGAAACTAAGTAACGGCTCTTTACTTAACCAAAAATATCCTTACTTACTCCGGGAGTTATCTGTAGATCGGCCGAATCAAGTATGGGCTACCGATATCACCTACATCCGAATGATTAAGGGCTTCATTTATCTTGTGGTCATAATGGATTGGTTCAGCCGTTATGTATTATCTTGGGAGGTATCCGTTACCCTGGATGCTGGGTTTTGCTTGACAGCCTTAGAGAAATTACTTCGATCAGCCAGGCCGGACATTTTCAATAGCGATCAAGGGGTTCAGTTCACAAGCCAGTCTTTTACAGATCGTTTGAGGTCCGAGGGGATACGGATTAGCATGGATGGAAAGGGGCGGGCGTTTGACAATATCTTTGTGGAACGGTTGTGGCGTTCGGTGAAATATGAAGAAGTCTATCTTCATGATTATACGTTAGTTCTGGAAGCCATTGAGGGACTAAGGAAGTATTTCATTTTCTATAACGAAGAACGGCCGCATCAAACGCTTGGATATGCCACTCCTATGCAGGTCTACTTATCCGCATGAAAGAAAAGCGGAAGGCTACGCATCTATTTATTGAAAGAGTTTATCGCTTTTCGGGGAATCCCATGTCTTATGAGTAAAGAAGGCAGGACAACTAGCCCTGCCTCAAGGTCTTCCCGCCCGCCACGGCGCTCAGGTTGCTCTCCAGCATGGCCTTATCCTCCGAGCGGGCAAGATAATCATATCAGGAAATTGGAGAAGAGTGAACAAAAATGTCATCTCTATATTGAATACAACACCCAAACTTAAATCGAGATGACTTTCCACCTTAAAAAGACCCGAAATTTGTCTTGACAATGGGGAGCACCTCAGCCTTTATGACCTTCCACGTTCTGGAAAGCCCCGACAATGTGACGATGAATTCCGCAATCTGGTACTGAAGACACTGGAACTTCCACCACCATCGGGTCAAGCCTGTTGGGATGGTCCTTCGGTGGCTAAACACTTGGGCACCTCTGTCCACGCTGTTTGGCGCCTATTGCGTAAAGAGGGGATATGTCTGAGTCGCCAACGAAGTTGGTGTGTGAGCACCGATCCCGAATTTGCTAAGAAAGCAGCCGACATAGTTGGTCTGTATTTGAACCCTCCTGAGAATGCCTTGGTGATTTCTATAGATGAAAAGCCAAGCATTCAAGCCCTGGAACGTTCCACTGGATATGTGCAAACCAGCAATGGGAAAATTGTTCGTGGACTTAAAAGCACCTATAAGCGACACGACACCTTGAACCTTTTTGCTGCATTAGAGGTGGCAACGGGAGCGGTTCATACGCAAACGACTCAACTCAAACGACGCGTAGAATTTCTTGAGTTCATGGACCATGTAATGACAGAGGTCTCACCGGATAAAGAAATTCATGTGATCCTTGACAATTACTGCATCCATAAGAGAAACGACACATGGTTGGCCGCTCACCCAAACGTTTATTTTCATTATACCCCGACATCTGCAAGTTGGCTCAACCAAGTAGAGATTTGGTTTGGGATATTGTCCCGAAAAGCTTTACATGGAGCCAGTTTTCAGAACGTTGAGCAGTTGTGTCAAGCTATCGAGGCTTTCGTGGCCGCCTATAGTCAAAGAGCCAAACCCTTTATCTGGAGAGAACAAGAAGTGAAAGGCTCGCAGCTCAGAAATACTATCGCTAATTTATGCAATTAAACACTAGCCCACCGTGACCATTCGCCATTAAGACATCATTTTGCCGGGTGATCCGGGTGATCGCCGGATCCGACGGCGCTTATCCCGGCCCGAGCGCCTCCCGCCTGGGGCATAACCCCATTGGCTCAGGATTTTACCCAGAAAAATGGTTTACAATCCTATTGACTATTCTGATCGGTTTGATATTAATTCAGCCAATGCTTGACCATCACCTGGGTTTCGGGTCCTGTGCATCACCCTTAGCGCACCGTTCCCACAGAAGACTATTCAGGCTCTTGGAGTAGATGGACATCCTTAATGACAGAAAAGCCGAGATAATTTCAAAACTCTGATGGTCGCATCCAACACCCTTGAATCAATGGAAAGAATCTTTTTAACTAAGGGGCAGACAATGAAATTGGGAAATGCAAGAATCGGTATTCGGATGGCCGGATGTTTCGGGTTGATCATTCTGGCCACGGTTGCCTTTGGTTTCTTCACCATTTCAGAAATGAAAAAACTCTCCGACCAAACGGACAAATTATACAAACACCCATTCACGGTAACCAATGCGGCGCTTCGGATAGACGCCAACCTTCTAAGAATGGATAACCGACTGGGCGATGCCCCGGTTTCCCAGACCAAGGAAGAGCTGGATACCATTGCCGGGGAATTGGATCAATATGAAAAACTCGTGGTCAAAGACCTGGGCCTGATCGGGGAACGTTTTCTGGGTGACAAGGCCAAGGTGAAAGAATTCAATGAGATATTCACCGAATGGAGACCCGTCCGAGATGAAGTTATGGCCCGGATGCGAGCCGGTGACAAGAATAGGGCTGCCGCCGCCATTGCCGACAAGTCTAACGGTATCAAGAAAAGATTAGATAAGGTCCTGGGCGAGTTCATCACCTTTGCCCAGAACAAGGCCGCCGCGTTTGTCGCCAACGCCAAAGCCGAAGAAACCAAGGCTCTCCTTTTCACCATGGTCCTGTTAGCCGCCGTTCTGGTGGCCGGCGTGGTTCTGGCGTTTTTCATGACCCGAAGCATCACTCGGCCCTTGAAGCAGGCTGTTGATGTCGCCCTACGCATGGCCGAAGGTGACCTGACCATGAAAATGACCAGTCAGCGTCAAGATGAAACCGGTCGGTTGCTCAACGCCATGGACAAGATGGTGGCCAGCCTCAACGACATGTTTGCCCGTAACATCGAAGCTTCCCATAGCCTGGCCGAAGGGGCCTCGCAACAGGCGGCG